>DATBAO010000058.1:0-2655 GCA_036271495.1 Acidimicrobiales bacterium | reverse complement strand
GATGATGGGGTAGGCGTAGGTCCGCTCGTCGCCCATGACCCCTACTGTGCGCACCACGGGCAGGACGGCAAAGCTCTGCCACAGCTCACGGTAGAGACCGGCCCGCCGGATCTCCTCGACGACCACGGCGTCGGCGTTGCGCAGGATCTCCGCGCGCTCGGGTGTGACTTCGCCGATGATGCGCACGCCGAGTCCCGGGCCGGGGAAGGGCTGGCGCCAGACGATCTCGTGCGGCAGACCCAGTTCTTCGCCGACGGCACGTACCTCGTCCTTGAACAGGAGGCGCAGCGGCTCGACCAGATCGAAGGCGAGGTCGTCGGGCAGGCCGCCGACGTTGTGGTGCGACTTGATGTTGGCTGCCGTGTCGCTCCCGGACTCAATGACGTCGGGGTAGAGCGTGCCCTGCACCAGGAACCGAGGTCCCTCGCCGGTACCGGTCGACCCGGCCTCGACCGGCGACCCGCCCTCCGCCGTCCCCGCCCCGAGGTCGCGCGCCACCTCCTCGAAGATGCGGATGAACAGCTCGCCGATGATCTTGCGCTTGCGCTCCGGATCGGTCACCCCGGCCAGCGCAGCGAAGTAGCGGTCGGCCGCCTTGACGTGGACGAGGTCCATCTTGAACTGGCGCCGGAAGGTGTCCTCGACCTGATCGGCCTCGCCCGAGCGCATGAGGCCCGTGTCGACGAAGACACAGGTGAGCTGGTCGCCTATGGCCTTGTGGACCAGCGCCGCCGCCACCGCCGAGTCGACGCCGCCGCTCAGCGCGCAGAGCACGCGGTCCGTGCCCACCTGGGCCTGCACCGCGGCCACCTGCTGCTCGATGATCGACACGTGGGTCCACCCGGGCAGGCAGCCGCACACGTCGATGACGAAGTGGTCGAAGACCTCGCTGCCCCGGTCGGTGTGCACGACCTCGGGGTGGAACTGCAGGCCGAAGAGGCGTCGCTCGGAATCGTGCATGGCGGCCACGGGCGCACCGGCGCTGGTGGCGGTGGCCGAGAAGCCGTCGGGCACGGCCGTGATGGCGTCACCGTGGCTCATCCACACGCTCGACGTCGCCGGCCAGTCCTGGCTCAGCGGTGAGGCGCCGGTCTGGGTCAGCTCAGTGCGGCCGTACTCACCCTGGCCCGTGCGCGACACCGTGCCACCCAGCTGCAGGGCCATGAGCTGCGCGCCGTAACAGAGCCCGAGGATCGGGATCCCGAGCTCGTAGACAGCCGGGTCGATGGACGGGGCGGGTGACTCGTACACCGACTTGGGGCCGCCGCTGAAGATGATCCCCTTCGGCGCCCGCGCCCTGATCTCCTCCACCGAGATCGTCGGCGCGACGATCTCCGAATACACATGGGCCTCGCGGACCCGGCGGGCGATGAGGCGGGCGTACTGGGCGCCGAAGTCGACGACGAGGATGGTGTCGGTGGTCACCGACTCGTGCTCATCGGCCTCAGTGACCCATCCCGACGCCCTGGGACCGCTGGAAGTACTTCCCTTCGGTCTGCAGCGACGGGGCGACCATGACCTCGGCCTTCTGGAACTCCTTGACCGTCTCGTACCCGCAGGTGGCCATCGCCGTCTTGAGCGCGCCGAACAGGTTCATGCGGCCGTCGTTCTCGTGGGCGGGGCCGAGCAGGATCTCGCGCAGGCTGCCACGCACCGAGGTGCGCACCCGGGCGCCCCGGGGCAGCGTCGGGTGGAAGGTGGCCATGCCCCAGTGGAAGCCGCGGGCCGGCGCCTCGACGGCAGACGAGAACGGCGAGCCGAGCATGACGGCATCGGCGCCGCAGGCAATGGCCTTGGCGACGTCGCCACCCTTGGACATGCCGCCGTCGGCGATGACGTGCACATAGACGCCGGTCTCGTCGAGGTGGCGCATGCGGGCGCCGGCCACGTCCGCGATGGCGGTGGCCTGGGGCACGCCCAGACCGAGGACGCCGCGGGTGGTGCAGGCGTTGCCCGGGCCGACGCCGACGAGCACGCCGACGGCGCCCGTGCGCATGAGGTGCAGGCCGGCCTGGTAGGAGGCGCACCCGCCGACGATCACGGGGATGTCGAACTCGCGGATGAAGCGCTTGAGGTTGAGCGGCTCGGACGTCTTGGAGACGTGCTCGGCCGAGACCACGGTGCCCTGAATCACCAGGATGTCGAGCTCGGCATCGAGACAGGCCTGGGCCAGGGACTGGGTGCGCTGCGGGGTGACGGCGGCGGCCGTCGTGATGCCGGCGTCCTTCATCTGCTTGATGCGGGCCGTGACCAGCTCGGGGATGATCGGCTCCGAGTACATCTGCTGCATGCGCGACGTCGCCTTCTCGTCGTCGAGCTCGCGGATCTCGTCGAAGAGAGGAGTGGGGTCCTCGTAGCGGGTCCACAGGCCCTCGAGGTTGAGGACACCCAGGCCGCCCAGCTTGCCCAGCTCTATGGCGGTGGCCGGGCTCATCACCCCGTCCATGGCGGCGCCCAGCACGGGGAGCTCGAAGCGGTAGGCGTCGATCTCCCAGGAGACGTCGACGTCCTCGTGGTCCCGGGTCCGCCTGCTCGGGACGATTGCGATGTCGTCAAACCCGTAGGCCTGGCGTCCCGACTTGAAGATGCCGATCTCGATCTCAGCCAATGTGCTCGCCCTCCGGCATTCGTGGGGCCGGTACGGCTCACGAACCA
>DATBAO010000057.1:0-2687 GCA_036271495.1 Acidimicrobiales bacterium | reverse complement strand
CAGCGCCAGCGCCCGCCACCGACCGCAGCCTGAGGGGGCGGCCCGGCGTTCACCACGCCCGCCCGGCCCCCGCAGCGCACCGGCTCAGCAGCCGCCGGCACTCGGAGAACCACAGGACTCGGACGCTTCGGCGCGCCCGGGCTTCGGCGCGCCCGCATTGCTCCACCTCCAGCGGTGCTCAGCTGATCTCGAAAACTCAGCGAGCGTCTGCCACAACCAGCCGGTATCCGAGGTCGATCGCCGGCAGGTCGTCCAGGTCGGCGTGGCGCCGCCGCCACGCACCGCTCGCCAGGTCAGCCTTCAGAGCTGACACACCCCGCGCGACGACGGCAGGGTCAGCCAACGCCAACCCAGAGCAGTTCGCCCGCACCGCCGGGTCCAGATAGGCCTCCGGCCGGCACCAGTACGCCCCGAGAACCCCGTCCCGCATGTCACGGGGCACGAGCAAGGGAATGACGGTCGCACCGTCGGGAGCATCAGCGCCGATCGCCGAAGCCACGGCCTCATATCCCGGTTCGATCACCCGCGTCGTCTGGCCCACCTCGGGCACGTAGTCCTGCAGGAACCAGAAGCTGGCGTGCATCTCGAAGTCCATGGTCAGCACGAGACGCCGCGGCGCCGCCCGGCAGAGTTCGGTCAGACCGAGGGCCCAGTCGTCCCAGTGGTGCATCGTCAGGATCGCCATCGCCACATCGGCACCACCCGACGCCACCGGCAGGGCTGAGCCGCTGGCCCGCACGACGGGCGCTGCGCCCGCCGCCCGCTGCCCGACCATGACGGTCGAAGGCTCGACGGCCAGCACCCCCCGGTCCTCCGACTCCACGGGCTCGTAGTTCCCGGTCCCGGCGCCGACGTTCACCACGATGTGCCCATCACCGAGCTGCTCGTTGATCACGGCCGCCCAGCTGGGCTCGACGCGCCGGTGGGCGATGTAGCCCTGCCCGATGGTGTCGTAGACGGGCGAACCCGGGTCGGCAGCGGGCGAGGTGGTCACGACGTGGTCACGAGGTGGTCACGGACAGTGTCGATCCATGCCCGGCCGCCGCCGCCCGAACCCCGTTACGCCGCCGACTTCTCCAAGATGTGCACGCCACAGGCCGACCCCAGCCCGATCACGTGCGTCAGTCCGACCTTGGCGCCCTCAATCTGGCGGTCGCCGCCCTCACCGCGCAGGTGGGTGGCCACCTCCCACACGTTGGCGATGCCGGTGGCGGCGATCGGGTGCCCCTTGGACTCCAGGCCACCCGAGACGTTCACCGGCGTCTTGCCGTCACGCCAGGTGGCGCCCGACTTGAAGAAGTCCGCCGCGCCGCCCTGCTCGCACAGGCCGAGGTTGTCGTAGTGCACGAGCTCGGCCGTGGCGAAGCAGTCGTGCAGCTCCACCAGGTTCAGGTCGGAAGGACCGACGCCGGCCTGCTCGTAGGCCTGGGCCGCGGCCAACCGCGTCAGGTCGTTCACATTCGGCAGAATCTGGCACGCCTCTTCCCACGGGTCCGTCGTCAGGATCGACGCCGAGATCTTGACCGCACGCTTCTGCTGCTCCAGCGACAGCGTCTTGAGCTTCGACCCCGAGACCACCACCGCGGCAGCCGCACCGTCGCAGTTGGCCGAGCACATGGGGCGCGTGTTGGGGTAGGCGATCATGACGTCGTTCATGATCTCGTCGAGCGACATCTTCTTCTGGTAGGCCGCCATCGGGTTGAGCGTCGAGTGCGAATGGTTCTTCTCGCTGATCTGGGCGAACAGCTCGAAGCTGGTGCCGCCGTAGCGGTGGCCGTACTCCATGCCGATCTGGGCGAAGACGCCCGGCATGATGTCGGTGCCGATGCGGCCGTCGGTGCCCGCCACGGACCCGTAACGCCCCGAAGGGGTCCAGGTGTTGTCGTCGCTCTTGCGGCTCCCGCCGGCCAACAGCCCGGCGCCGGCGAGCTTCTCCACGCCGAAGGCCAGGCCCATGTCGGTCTCGCCCGCCTTGATCGCCATGACCGCCACACGCAACGCGGTGGCGCCGGTGGCGCAGGCGTTGGACACGTTGTAGACGGGGATGCCGGTCTGACCGAGTTGCTTCTGGATGACCTGCCCGATGGGCAGCGCGCCGCCCATGAGGTTGCCGGCACCGATGATGCCCATGTCCTTCATGGTCACGCCGCCGTCGGCCAGGGCACCCTGCACCGCCTGCGATGCCAGGTCGACCGTGTCGAGGTCGGGGTGCTTGCCGAACTTCGTCATGTGGATGCCGAGGACCCACACCTCTTCCGATGCCGATGCCATCGTCCTAACCTCCCAGGGGTTCGAAACCGAAGCCGATTGCCTCGGTGCCGTTGTCGTCGGTGCCGATCACGTTGGTGGCCAGGCGGACCTTCATGCCCAGCGTCACGTGCTCCGGATCGGGTGTCACGTTGATGAGGTTGCCCTTCACGCTCGTGCCGTCGCAGTCGACGACGGCGGCCACGTAGGGCACGGGGATCCCGGGTGCGGCGAACGAGACGATGGTGAAGGCCCGCACCTCGCCACTCGTCGGGATCGAGACCTTCTTGAAAGCGGTTGCCTCGCAGGACGCGCAGGCGTTGCGGCGGTCGAAGAAGCGGGCACCGCACGCGGTGCACTCGTTCGCCACCAAATGCGGGTCGTCACCCAGTTCCAGGTAGTCGACCAGCGGGATCTGTTGCGCCATCATGCCCCTTCAC
>DATBAO010000056.1:0-11496 GCA_036271495.1 Acidimicrobiales bacterium | reverse complement strand
CAGCGCCAGCGCCCGCCACCGACCGCAGCCTGAGGGGGCGGCCCGGCGTTCACCACGCCCGCCCGGCCCCCGCAGCGCACCGGCTCAGCAGCCGCCGGCACTCGGAGAACCACAGGACTCGGACGCTTCGGCGCGCCCGGGTTTCGGCGCGTCCGCATTTGCTCCTGCCCTTGCCTCTGCCCTTGCCTCTGCCCGTCCCCTTTGCCCGCTCCGGCCGCTCCGGCCGGCCGCCCGTCAGGACAAGTGCGTGTGCGGCCGCTCCAGCAGCTCCCCGTCCAGGAAGAGATCGATCTTCTCGTTGTAGAAGGCGATCAGCCCGGCGATCGGCTGCAGCTCACGCGTCGGGAAATCGTAGGTCCAGGCGATGTCGGGGTGAATACGCAACTCGACGTTGGCCGACCAGTACCCGCTCGTCGTCCCCTTGTACGGGCACGCCGTCTGCGTGTCCGACGGCACAAGGTGCGTGAAGTCGACGTCAGTCCGGTCGATGTAATACCGCGTCGGGAGCCCCGTCTCGAAGCACAGCACGGGCGACGTGGTCTCGGCCAGGATGACGCCCTTGGACTCGACCCGCAGACGCCGGCTCGACCGCAGTGCATCGACGCGGGTGTAGGGATTGCGCGGGTGCACGAAGACCTGCTCGTCCTCTTCGAACCAGGAGTCGAACGCGGACCACGAGAACCGCACCGTGTCGTCCAGGCCCTGCACCTTGGCGGCGGTGAGGACGGTGGCCGCGCTCGGCCGGTGGGCCTCGCCCACGCGGACGCCGTACCGCCTGGCATCGCCCCGTGACGTTTCGATGGCCGTCTCCTCGTCGACAAGCGCGTCGGCCCGGACATCGGCCAGCGGTATGTAGAACTGCGGGTACGAGGTGTTCTCCCACACATAGCGGGCGCCCGTCGTGTCGAAGACGACCTCGCCGGCCAGGAAGGCACGGACCCGGCGGGGGACTGGCTGCACGTGGTTGACCGGTACGGGTGGGGCGGGAAAGTCGCTCACGGGATGGGCCTCCAGTTGGCGCTGTACCGCACACTCGGCACAGTCGGCGACCCTACCGGCGTTTCAGCGTTGCCGATGCAACGCCCAGCAATTCAACTCAGGTGATAGCCAACATCCGCTCGAGCGCCACCTTGGCCCACTCCGTCGTCTCGGCGTCGACCACAATGCGATTGCGCACCGTGCCGTCGACCAGGCCCTCCAGCACCCAGGCCAAGTGCTGCGGGTCGATGCGCGACATGGTGGAGCAGGGGCACACCAACGGGTCGAGACACACGACGGTCTTGTCGGGAGACTCGAGGTTGAGCCGGTTCACCAAGTGGATCTCGGTGGCCACGCCGATGACCGACCCCGCCGGCGCCGCAGCCACGGCGCGGATGATGGCGTCGGTCGACCCCGTGACGTCGCCCAGCGACACCACGTCGTGCGCGCACTCCGGGTGGACCATGACGATCCCGTCCGGGTGCTCGGCCCGGAAGGCCGCCACGTGCTCCGGCCGGAAGCGCTGGTGCACCGAGCAGTGCCCCTTCCACAGCAGGAGGGTCGATTCCTTCACCTCACGGTCGGTCAGCCCGCCCAGAGAAAGGCGGGGATTCCAGACCCGCATGTCGTCGGCGCCGTAGCCGAGCTCGAAGCCCGTATTGCGGCCCAGGTGTTGATCCGGGAAGAACAGCACCCGCTCGCCCCGCCCCGCCTCGAGCGCCCAGGTCAGCACGGCCCGGGCGTTGGACGACGTGCACACCGCCCCGCCGTGGCGCCCCACGAAGGCCTTCAGGGCGGCCGAAGAGTTCATGTAGGTGACGGGGATGAGCGCTTCGACGTCGACGACGCGGCCCAGCTCGTCCCAGGCGTCCTCCACCTGGTCGATGTTGGCCATGTCCGCCATGGAGCACCCGGCGTTCAAATCCGGCAGCAGGACCTGCTGGTGGTCGCCCGTCAGCACATCGGCCGACTCGGCCATGAAGTGCACGCCGCAGAAGACGATGAACTCCGCCTCCGATTGGCCGGCGGCAATGCGGGAGAGGCCGAAAGAGTCGCCCCGGGCGTCGGCCCAGCGCATGATCTCGTCGCGCTGGTAGTGGTGCCCGAGAATGAACAGCCGGGAACCGAGCGCGGCCTTCGCCTCGCCGATCATGGAAGCCAGCTCGTCCTCGTCTGCGGACGTGTAGCGCTCCGGAAGTGGCGTCTGAAGCCTGAGCATGTGGTCTGCCCCCTTGTCGGGAGTGCATCGATATGGCCGGTGGGGACAGCCTGGTCGCCCATCCACGGGTATGTCGGCCTCGATGCGAGGTGGTTTGCCGGAAACCAGGCCGGCACCGGTCAGTGTACCGCTCCCCACCAGCAGCGGCGCGAGTCCTCACCAGCCCCGCCACCACCACAACCCCCAGCCAACACCGCGCCACCGCCCCGCCACCAGCGCCCGCACCAACCCCGACCACCGCTGCGCGAGAGTGGACCCGATGCAGGATCGGCCGCCCACAGGCTCCATCCCGGACGCCCCGGGCTCGTACCAGTTCTATGACGCCGAGGGCCGGGTCCTCTACGTGGGCAAGGCCAAGTCGCTGCGGCACCGCCTGCCCAACTACTGGCAGCAGTCGGCCCACCTCGGGCCCCGCACGGCGCAGATGGTGGCCCAGGCCGACCACGTGGAGTGGGTGGTGGTCGACAGCGAGGTCGATGCGCTGATCCTCGAGCACTCTCTTATCCAGGCCCACCTGCCGAGATACAACGTCCGCCTCAAGGACGACAAGAGCTACCCGTGGCTGGCGGTCACCCTCAACGAGGAGTGGCCACGCCCCGCCGTGGTCCGGGGCCGCAAACGCAAGGGCGTGCGCTACTTCGGCCCCTACGGCAACGCCGGCGCCATCCGCAGCACTCTGGACCTCCTCGTCCGCAGCTTCCCGGTCCGCACGTGCTCGGACACCAAGTTCACCCGGCACGAGCGCCTCGGCCGGCCCTGCCTGCTGTACGACATCGACCGCTGCAGCGGCCCCTGCGTCGGTGCCGTCGACCACGAGGCCTACGACGGCTACGTCCAGGACCTCATGGGCTTCCTCTCCGGCGACACCGAGCCCGTGCTGGCCCGGCTGGAGGCCGAGATGCTGGCTGCGAGCGAAGACCTGCAGTTCGAGCGCGCCGCCCGCCTGCGCGACCGCATCGTCGCCGTGCACAAGGCGGCCGAGTCGCAGCAGATGGTCTCGGACCGGGCCGAGGACTTCGACGTGGTCGGGCTGGCCGAGGACCCGCTGGAGGCATCGGTGCAGATCTTCCGGGTGCGCCGGGGCCGCGTGGTGGGCCACCGCGGCTTCGTGGCCGAGAAGGTGGAGGACCTCTCGGGGCCCGAGTTCATGGCCCAGGTGGTGGCCCAGGTCTACGGGGCCGACGGGGCCGAGGTCCCGCGCCGCCTGCTGGTGCCCGAGATCCCCGCCGACCGGGAGCTCCTGCAGAGCTGGCTGCACACCATCCGGGACGGCCCGGTCGACATCGCGGTGCCCCAGCGTGGCGCCAAGCGCGCCCTGCAGGACACCGTCACCCGCTCGGCCGGCGAGGACCTGGCCCGGCACCGCCTGCGCCGGGCCTCCGACCACAACGCCCGCTCCAAGGCCCTCACGGAGCTGCAGGCGGCGCTCTCGCTGCGCGAGGCCCCGTTGCGCATCGAGTGTTACGACATGAGCCACCTGCAGGGCACCGACTACGTGGGCTCCATGGTGGTCTTCGAGGACGGGCTCTCCAAGCGCTCGGACTACCGGCGCTTCAAGGTCAAGTCCGTCGCCGGCAACGACGATTATGCAGCAATGGAAGAGGTCCTGACGCGGCGGCTCACCGCCCTGAAGGTGCCGACCGAGGTACCGGCGGACGGGCGGCCGCGCCGCTTCGCCTACCGCCCCAACCTGATCGTCGTCGACGGCGGCAAGGGCCAGCTCGGGGTGGCCGAACGCGTCGTGCGCGAGCTCGGGCTGGAGGACGAGGTGGAGTTGGCCTCGTTGGCCAAGCAGTTCGAGGAGGTCTACCGGCCCGGCTCGCCCGACCCGGTGCGGCTGCGCCGGGGCTCGGACGCGCTGTACCTGCTGCAGCGGCTGCGGGACGAGGCGCACCGCTTCGCCATCACCTTCCACCGGGAGCGGCGGGGCAAGCGCATGACCAAGAGCGTCCTGGACGACATCCCGGGGCTGGGGCCGGCCCGCAAGGCCCGCCTGGTCAAGGAGATGGGCGGGGTGAACGCCGTGCGGGCGGCCACGCTGGAGGAGCTGCTCTCCCGCTCCTGGCTGCCCGACGAGGTCGGTCTCGCCGTGTTCGAAGCCACGCACAGCCTCGGCCGGAGCGCCCTCGGTGGGCGGACGCCTCCTGGGCGCATGCTCGGTGGGGGCACGGTGGGCGGGCACAATGCTGGGGGCAACGAAGCTGGCAACGAAGCCGGCAACGGAGCAGGCAACGGAGCAGGGAACAGGGCTGGAGAGCGATGAGCGAGTTCGTGGTGGTGACGGGGATGTCCGGGGCCGGCCGGTCGACGGCGGCGGCGGCCCTCGAGGACGTCGGCTGGTTCGTCATCGACAACCTGCCCGCCGGCCTGATCATGAAGATGGTCGAGATGGTGGACCGGCCCGGCTCGGGTATCGAGCGCGTGGCACTGGTGATCGGCCGCGGCGGCAGCAACACGGGCTCGGAGTACTTCGACGACCTGCCCGACGTGCTCGACGAGCTGCGCGCCACGCGCAAGCGGGTCCGCGTCGTCTTCCTCGATGCCGGCGACGACGTCCTGGTGCGTCGCTACGAGGGCACGCGGCGCCGGCACCCCCTGGCGGCACGCGGGGTCGAGGAGTCGATCGCCGACGAGCGCAAGCTGCTCGAGCCGGTGCGCGAGCGGGCCGACCTGTTGATCGACACGGGTGACCTCAACTCGAACCAGCTGCGGACCCGCATCCTCGAGGCGTTCGGCGACGACGAGGCGCCGCACATGCAGACCTCCGTCCTCTCGTTCGGCTACAAGCACGGCATCCCGCTCGATGTCGACGTGGTGTTCGACTGCCGCTTCCTGCCCAACCCGTTCTGGGTCGAGGAGCTGCGGCCGTACAGCGGCGAGGACGAGCCCGTGCGCGAGTACGTGCTGGGCCAGCCCGAGTCGCAGGCCTTCCTGGAGAAGGTGGACGAGCTGCTGACGAGCATCCTCCCGGCCTTCGCCCGCGAGGGGAAGTCGTACCTCACCATCGCCATGGGCTGCACGGGCGGGCGGCACCGCTCGGTGACGCTGGCCCGTGAGCTGGCGGCGCGCCTGAGCGCGCACGGAGAGCCGGTCTCCGTCTTCCACCGGGACATCGACCGATGAGCGCCGGCGGCCAGAGCAGTGGTGGCCTCAGCGGCGGTGGCCAGAGCGGCGGCGGGAGCGCCAGCGCGCGGCGGGGCGGGCGCCCCTCGGTGGTGGCCATCGGCGGCGGGCACGGCACGGCGGTGACCTTGCGGGCGGCCCGACGGTACGCGGGGCTGCTCACGGGGATCGTGTCCGTGGCCGACGACGGCGGGAGCAGCGGCCGGTTGCGCGAGCTGCTGAACATCGTGGCGCTGGGCGACATCCGCAAGTGCCTGGTAGCGCTGGCCGACGAGGACTCGGCGCTGGCCAATGCCTTCGAGCGCCGCTACGACGAGGGCGAGCTGGCGGGCCACGCACTGGGCAACCTGATCCTGGCCGGGCTGATCGACGCCACCGGCGACCTCGTCCTCGGGGTGGCCGAGGCGGCCCAGCTGCTCGGGGCGAGCGGCGACGTGCTGCCCGCCACCTCAGAGCTGGTCGTGCTCAAGGCCGAGTCGGACCACGGCACCGTGGCCGGGCAGGTGGCCGTGAAGGGGACCTCGGACATCCAGCGGGTCTCCCTGGTACCCGGGGACGCCCAGCCGCCGGCCCTGGCCGTGGAGCGGATCGCCGAGGCGGACCAGATCGTCATCGGGCCCGGATCCCTGTTCACCAGCGTGTTGGCCGCCGTGGCGGTGGCAGGCATCGCCGAGGCGGTGGCCTCGGCAAAAGCCCAGGTCGTGTACGTGTGCAACCTGCGTCCGGAGGTCTCGGAGACCGAGGGCTACGACGTGGCGGACCACCTGGGGGCCCTGGCCAGGCACAATGTCATGGTGGACGTCGTGCTCTGTGACAGCATCCGGGGTATGGGCATCGGTACGACGGATGTCACGGTGCAGGACGTTCCCCTCACGGGTGAGAACACCCTGGTCCACAGCCCGGCCAAACTGGCGCAGGCGCTGTCGGGTCTGCTGGCATAGCCGGGACGCCGAGAGGCCGGGAGAGAGGATTGCGATGACGGTGCTCGAGATGACGGTGTGGGCCAGGTGACGGTGCGGGTCGGGATCAACGGCTTCGGGCGCATCGGGCGCAACTTCCTGCGGGCCGTGCTGGCCACCGGGGCCGACATCGAGGTGGTGGGCGTCAACGACCTGACCTCCGCCGACACGCTGGCGCACCTGCTGCGCTACGACTCGACCCACGGGCGCCTGTCGGTCCCCGTCCAGGTCGAGGGCACCGACCTCCTCGTGGGGGAGAAGCACATCCGGGTCATGGCCGAGCGGGACCCCGCACAGCTGCCCTGGGACCTCTTGAAGGCCGACGTCGTGGTCGAGTCCACCGGCATCTTCACCAGCCGGGAGCAGGCGGCGGCGCACCTGGGCGGCACGGTCGAGCGGGTCATCATCTCGGCACCGTCCGGCGATGCCGATGCCACCATCGTCATGGGCGTCAACGACCAGGACTACGACCCCGACAAGGACGTCGTCATCTCGAACGCGTCGTGCACCACGAACTGCTTCGTCCCCATGGTCAAGGTGATCGACGACGAGTTCGACATCGTGAGCGGGCTGATGACGACCGTGCACGCCTACACCAACGACCAGAACCTCTTGGACCTGCCGCACAAGGACCTGCGGCGGGCCCGGGCGGCAGCGACCAACATCGTGCCGACCTCGACCGGCGCGGCGCGGGCCACCGGGCTGGTGCTGGCCGCCATGAAGGGCCACCTCGACGGCTACTCGCTGCGGGTGCCGCTCCCTGCCGGCTCGGTCACCGACTTCACCGCCGTCGTGAAGGGCAACCCGTCCATCGACGAGGTCAACGCCGCCTTCGCCACGGCCGCCGCCAAGCCGCCGCTCGACAAGGTGCTGGTGTACACCGAGGACCCGATCGTCTCGAGCGACATCGTGGGCTCGCCCGCCTCGTGCACCTTCGACGCCGGGCTGACGATGATCATGCCGATCAACGACGACCTCGGGATGGTCAAGACCTTCGGCTGGTACGACAACGAGTGGGGCTACTCCAACCGGCTCGTCGACCTGGCCCTGCTGGTAGGGGCCTGATCGACATGGACCCCCTGCGCGGCATCCCGTTGTTGGGGGACCTCCCTCCGTTGGAGGGCACGCGCGTGCTGGTGCGGGTCGACTTCAACGTGCCGCTGCACATCGGCGTGCGGGGCCGGGCCACGGTGGCCGACGACTTCCGCATCACCGCCGCCCTGCCCACCCTGCGCTGGCTGCAGGACGAGGGGGCCGACGTCGTCGCCGCCTCGCACCTGGGGCGGCCGGGCGGCGCGCCCGACCCGCGCTGGGAGATGGACCCGGTGCGCGAGCGGCTGCAGGCCCTCTGTCCGGGCGTCGAGCTGACCGAGAACCTCCGCTTCGAGCCGGGCGAGAAGGCGAACGACCCGGCCTTCGTGGCCCGGCTCATCGAGGGCTTCGACGCCTACGTGGACGAGGCCTTCGGCGCCGCCCACCGCTCGCACGCCTCCATCGTCGGGCCGCCGCAGTTCCTGCCCAGCGCGGCCGGCCTCCGCTTCGCCCGCGAGATCGAGGTGCTGGGCGGCATCCTCGAGCAGCCCTCCCGCCCGTTCGTGGCCGTGGTGGGCGGGGCCAAGGTGGCGGACAAGCTCGAGGTCCTCAAGGTCCTGGCCACCAAGGTGGACACGCTGGTCGTCGGTGGCGGCATGGCCTACACGTTCCTGGCCGCCAAGGGGCAGGCCGTGGGCAGCTCGCTGCTCGACGAGACGCACCTGGACGACTGCCGGGCCCTGCTCGACTCGGGCGTCGACATCCTGCTCCCGACCGACACCCGGGCCCTGGAGCCCGGAGGGACCTTCGGGCCGCCCTCGGTGGGCCAGGGGCCGCGGGGGAGCGTCAAGGTGATTGAGGGCGACCTGCCCGACGGCTGGACCGGGCTCGACATCGGCCCCGACTCCGCCGCGGCCTTCGCCGAGGTGGTCGGCGGCGCCGGCACCGTGCTGTGGAACGGGCCGCTGGGCGCCTTCGAGGACCCGCGCTTCGCCGAGGGCACCCGCATCGTGGCCGAGGCGGTGGCCCACTGCCCCGGCTTCTCGGTCGTCGGCGGCGGGGACAGCGCCAGCGCCCTGGAGGACCTCGGGCTGTGCCAGCAGGTCGACTACCTCTCCACCGGTGGCGGGGCCTCGCTGTCGTTCATCGAGCGGGAGGGCCACCTCCCGGGGATCGACGCCCTGCGCCAGGCCCCCAACGCGCCGCAGGGGTGAGCAGCACGTCCGCAACGAGCACCCGGCGCCCGCTGGTCAGCGGGAACTGGAAGATGCACCACGACCACATTGAGGCGCTGCACCTCGTGCGCGACCTCGGCCTGCGCCTGAAGGCCGACGACGTGGCCCGCGTCGACGTGTCGGTGCACCCGCCCTTCACCGACCTGCGCACCGTGCAGACGCTGGTGGAGAAGGAGCACATCCCCGTCGCGCTGGGCGCGCAGCACTGCTCGGACGAGGACGCCGGCGCGCGCACCGGCGAGGTCAGCCCGCGCTTCCTGGCCCGCCTCGCCACGACGTACGTCATCGTCGGGCACTCGGAGCGGCGCACGCTCTTCGGCATGGACGACGCCGCTGTCGCCTCGACGCTGCGGGCCGTGCTGCGCAACGGCATGACGCCGGTGCTCTGCGTCGGCGAGTCCGAGGAGCAGCGCGACGCCCGGCAGACCGAGGCCATCCTCGAGGAGCAGGTGCTGGCTGCGCTGTCCGGGCTGGCGGCGGAGGTCGTGGGCGGCCTGGTGGTGGCCTACGAGCCCCTGTGGGCCATCGGCACCGGCAAGCCGGCCACGGCGGTCGACGCCGAGGACGCCGGCGTCTTCATCCGCTCCCTCGTGGCCAAGGTCGGCGGGGACGAGGCGGCCGCCGCCGTGCGGATCCAATACGGCGGCTCGGTGACGGCCGAGAACGCGGCCGATTTCATGGCCGAGCCGGACGTGGACGGCCTGCTGGTGGGGGGTGCCAGCCTGGAAGCGGCGGCCTTCACCGACATCATTCGGGCCACCGCCGCCTGCTACCGTTCCTAGGCCGAACAGGCGTGTTCGGACGCGAGTTGGAGGCTCCCCGTGCTGGCAACGTTGGACACAGTCACCTGGATCTACATCGTCATTGAGGTGGCGGCCGCGCTCGGGCTGATCTTCCTGATCCTGATGCACAGCGGCAAGGGTGGCGGGCTGTCCGACATGTTCGGTGGCAGCGTCGGCGCGGCGGCGCAGGGCTCCACCGTGGTGGAACGCAACCTGGACCGCATCACGGTGACCGTCGCCATCGTCTTCGCCCTCACCACGGTCGTCCTGGATCTCCGGCTGCAGTGACAGGCCGGGGCCAACGCCCCCGGCGCTGGCGGTGGCTGGTCGGGACGGGCACGCTGCTGGCCTTGTTGGCGTCCGCCTGCGGGACCGGGAGCGGCGGCACCGGCACCACGGTCACCTACGTCGGCGTGGCCGGCGGGCGCATCTCCTTCGGCATGACCCAGAGCCCGACGGGCTGCAACCCCAACACGCCCAGCGGCGCCACGGCGGGCACCCAGACCGTGCTGGCCGCGGTGCTGCCGAGCCCCTACGTGCCCAACGTCGTCAACAGCGAGGGGCAGGCGCTGGCCAACTCGCAGCTGATCGTGTCGGCCGAGCCGATCGACATCAGCCCCCAGACGATCGTCTACACGCTGAACCCGAAGGCGGTGTGGTCCGACGGCGTGCCGATCACCGCCGCCGACTTCAAGTACGCCTGGGAGCAGCAGCGCGGCGACCCGGTGCTGTCGTCGCCCGACGTGGCCACCATCAACGGCTACCGCGACATCTCGTCGGTGACGGGTTCCAACGGCGGGCACACGGTCACGGTGAAGTTCAAGACGACGTTCGCCGACTGGCAGTCGCTCTTCGCCAACCTCGTCCCGGCCCATGTCATGGAGAAGGTGGGCTGGAACCCGTCGTGCACCACGGTCGACCCGGCCATCGACCTGTCGGGCGGTCCCTTCATGCTCGGCACGGTGACGGCGCAGACGATCACGCTGGTGCAGAACCCGAAGTGGTGGGGGACCCCGGCCAACTCGAAGTCGATCACCATCCACATCGCGTCGTCGACGGCCGAGCTGGGGCAGTGGATGGCGTCCGGGTACGTGCAGGTGGCGGCGCCCACCACGGTGACGCAGTCGTTCCTGACCCAGATGACGGGGCTGCCGGGGGCGCAGAGCGAGGTCGACACGTCGGCCACGCTGTTGCAGCTCGACATGGCGAGCTCGCTCGACTCGGACCTGCCGCCCGACCTCCGGGTGGCCATCGCCCTGAGCATCGACCGCCAGGACCTGGTCAACCAGCAGGCCAGCTGGGCCTCGCCGCTGGTGGCGCCGGGCAACAGCCACCTGACCGTGCAGGGCCAGCCCAACTACAAGCCGGCCTCGACGAGCTCACCGACGACGACCGTGCCGCCGCCGAGCTCGTCCACCTCGACCACCAAGATCGGGGCGGGGGGCAGCATCAACTTCCCGGTGACGCCGGTGCCGTCCCAGGCGGACACGTTCATTGCGGCGACGGGGCTGGTGCGCACGCCGGGCAACCCGTACTACCACTCGTCCTTCGGCGCGCCGTTCCAGCTGCACATGGTCTACGACTCCTACGACCCCTGGGCGGCGGCGGCCGCCCCGGTCATGCAGGCCGAGCTGCGGGCGGCGGGCCTCGACACGACGCTGCTGCCGGTGGCCGGCGCCGCGGCGACGGGCCAGGCGCTGGCGGCGGGCTTCGCCGACCTGGCCGTGCTGCCCCAGGTCTTCACGCCCTACATGAGCCAGACGATGGCGTGGTACACGAACCTGCTGGGGCCGCCGGGGAAGAACGGCTCGCAGAACTGGACGAACTTCTCCAACAGCCAGTTCGACAACCTGGTGACGACGGCCTCGAAGCAGCTCAACCCGACCAAGGCCCTGACGTACTACACGCAGGCGGACGCGATCCTGTGGGACGACATGGTCTCGCTGCCGCTGTTCGCCGAGCCGACCGTCCTGGTCTGGAGCCGCACCATCGGCGGGGTGAACGCCCAGCCGCGCAGCACGAGCCTCTTGTGGTTCGCGGACCTGTGGGCGGTGCGGGCGCCGGAGTCGACGAGCAACACCACGCCGTCGTTGCCGGGGCAGTAGGCCGACCCTGGTCGGCTGTTGGTCGGGGGCCGAGTCGGGCCTGTGTCGGGCCTGGTCGGGGCC
>DATBAO010000055.1:0-2455 GCA_036271495.1 Acidimicrobiales bacterium | reverse complement strand
GAGGCGCATTGGTGGACGGATTGTCGCCGTCTTCGTGGGTCCGGTCTCTGGCGCCGCCTCCACAACCGCGGCCTCATTCGGCGGAGGAGCCGTTGCCTACGGGGCCATTCAACAATCGATGACTGATCAGGCAGAGGAACTGAGCGATCAGGTCCGCGCGTACGGTCATGACCACGGTGTCGACGTCGCGTTCGTCCATACCCAGGGGGACACAGCTAGAGAGCTCATGCGGATTGCCAACGCCGACCACGCCGATCTGCTCGTCGTTGGGCGCTCCACGAAGGCTCGCCACCACCTTGCGGGCTCGCTGGGTCGGCGGCTTGTCGGAAGACGCGGTGCACCGATCATCGTCGTCGTGCCCTGACAGCCATGACGGCTCTATCTCACGCCACCGACACCGGTCCGCCAGCGGACGACTGCATGCCAGCAGTCGGCGATCCCGGGCGGCTACCAGCTGCCCCGGTGGACGACCTCGTCGAACGGACGGCGGTCGGGGCGGGCGATCGGCTTGAGGGGCCGGTCGGCGGGGTAGCCCAGGGCAAGCATGTAGGCGCAGATCCGGTCCTCGGGAATGCCGAGAATGCGCCGGCAGGCCTCCTGGTCGCCGATGGCCGAATGGCCTGAACCGACCCCCAGGTCGGTGGCGGCCAGCATCATCGCCATGGTCGCTTGGCCCAGGTCGTACTGGTCGATAGTGAGGTAACGCTCCGCCCCCGGCTGGCGGAGGGTCATCACTACCGCGGCAGCCGCCTGGGCAAGATGCCTGGCTCCCGTCCACACCGTGGTGAGCTCCTGCAGCTGGGAGCGGTCGGTCACCACCACGAAGTCCCACGGCTGTCGATTGGATGCCGATGGTGATCGCCAGCCGGCTTCGAGGATCCGATCGAGAGCGCCGCCGGCGATGGGCCGGTCCTGATAACTGCGGACGTTGCGGCGGGCCCTGATGGCGTCCCATGTCTCCATGGGCCCAGGCTAGGGGCCCACCTCGTCTGGGCGTTCGTCTCGTGGGACAGTGCCAGAACATCAGCGCCCGCGCTATGGAATGACGTCCCTATCGTGCGGTGAATGCCGGCCGCCCGCCCTCAACTGCGCAGCTGCACGTTGAGCCGTGCGGCCTGTCGAGTGAGGTGGTCTGCTGGCGGACGTCGAGTACACGGGGCGCCCTCGCAGCCGCTGTCGCCTCACCTGGTCCGCCACGATATTGCGCGCGTCATTCGCCATAGGAGAAAGGCGCGCGGGCCGACGGATCGCCGTACGACTCAGGGCTCTGACGAGGCGAGCGGGGTTGAAAACCCGCGACGGAGCAATGTCGTGGTTCAGCACCCGCAGAAAGCGCTCGGCGCCGCCGCGCTCGGCTCCAAGGCCAAGCATCATCTCCGCCACGATGCCCGGGCTCTCCCGACCGGAGCCCATGTCTGTAGCAAACCAGTACATCTCCCATGCATCGTCGTCCCGCCAGCGCCACCAATCCCGCAGCCGATCCTCCAGGCCGCCGATGTCAAGGCCGACTCCAATTGCTTCGGCCAATCTTTCGCCCTGACGGAGGGCGTCCGCGATGCCCTGTGCGGGAGTCGGGTCCTTGAAATGCCCAGCGTCCCCGACGAGAACCCATCCCGGGCCCGCCGCGTCACGGAAGTATCCGTGCCAGCGGGCCATCACGCGTACCGGGCCTACGCGGCGTGCTGGGCGAAGGAACTCGGCGACCTCGCCCGTTCGCCCGAGTCCCTGCTCCAGGCTGGCCTGCGTGTCCGCCAGGCAGGCACGGCGCTGAGCCATCGGCAGCGCGACTCCCGCCATGTACAAGCCACCGTCAGTCGGCATCGCCAGGAACCCGATGTCGCCCACTCGCCCGAGTGTGGCGTAACCGGCGGGAGATTCGGCCCCCTCGAAGTAGGCCCACAGGAACAATCGTCCAGGCTCACTCACGTGATATTCGCGAGAGCCGGCCAACCTGGCGACCGCCGAGTTCGGACCGTCGGCGCCAACGACCAGCCGTGCCCTCAGCACGCCCTGCGCGGTTCGGACCCCACGGACTGCCCCGTCCTCGACAACCAAGCCTTCCACCGCCGTTTCCGTCAGCACCCGTGCCCCAGCCTCCTCTGCCGCCCGCGCCAGCAGGGTGTCCAGGACGACCCGGCGGATGCACAGCCATGGCGCCTCGAAGCGCGCCATGACTTCCGGTCCGGCGATGATGCGAACGTCATCCATCACGAAGCTGCCCCGGGTGAGAGGAGGCGCTTCTGTGGCGAGCAGCTGATCCATGAGGCCCAGACGAGCCAGCCGGGCGACGCCGCACGGATGAATCATGTGGGTCGAGGGCACTTCGCTGGGGAACCGTCCTCGGTCGACAAGACAGACCCGCAGGCCCCGGCCGGCCAAGTCCGCGGCGAGAGGCGCCCCCGCGCAGCGCGCTCCCACCACGATCGCATCGAACTGCGTGTCCCCAGCCATCGGC
>DATBAO010000054.1:0-8336 GCA_036271495.1 Acidimicrobiales bacterium | reverse complement strand
CCGGCCTCGGGCTCGGTGTAGCCGATGGCGAAGTTCAGCTCGCCGGCGAGGATCTGCGGCAGGAAGAACGACTTCTGCTCGTCGGTGCCGAAGCGCATGATGGTCGGCCCGACGGTGTTGATGGTGACGAAGGGGAACGGCGCACCGGCGCGGCGCGTCTCGTCGAAGAAGATGAACTGGTCCGTCGCGGGCCGGCCCTGCCCGCCGAATTCCTTCGGCCACCCGATGCCGAGCCAGCCGTCCTTGCCGATCTGGCGCACGACCTGGCTCCAGGCCTCGCCACCCTCACCGCCCTCGGCCAGACCGGCGCGCACGTCGTCGGTCAGGAGCTCGGCGTAGTACTGCCGCAGCTCCGCACGCAGGTGCTGCTGTTCGGGGCTCTCTTCGAGGAACATCGTGGGGCAGCCTCGCGTGCACTCAGCGGTCCCTGCCAGGTCAAGGCCGCGCGGCCAAAACTGTAACACGTTCTCGTTTCGGCAGCCCGGGTCGCAGGGGCCGTTGGACCAGGGCGGCTCGCCGCCCCGACCTGCCCCGACCCGGCGCGGCGGCCGGACGGATTCAGCCCGCCGAGCGGGCCACGCCGCCCAGGATCCCCAGGAATTCGCCCCAGCCGGCCTGGTGCGAGCGGCGGAAGTCGGCAGTGGGCAGGTCCCGGTGCGTCAGGGTCACGACGGTGTCCTCGCCGTCCGCCTCCAACACGACCTCGACCGTGCTGGTGCCCGGCGGCAGGTCCTCCGATCCCTCGATGCCCCAGCTGAACACCACGCGGCGCGGCGGGTCGACCTCGAGGTACTCGCCTCGCGCCGGGTTGCCGCGCACATCGAGCGAGAAGACGCCGCCGGGGCGGGCGTCGAGCAGCGCCGCGTTGGCGATCCAGCGCGTGGCCAGGGCCGGGTCCGTGAAATACGGGAACACGACGTCGGGTGGCGCCGCAATGCGCACGCTGGCGGTGACCGGTGGGGCGGGCGACGATTGCGACGGGGACGGTTCGGTCGACGGCTTCGATGACGTCACTGTTCTTTCGCTCCCTTCTTCGGGTGGTCGCGTTCGACCACGCGCTTGAGGCGTTCCAGCGCGTCCGGCCAGAACTCTTCGAGCATGGTGCGCACGGGCTCCAGCGCGGCCGGCCGGAACCGGTACAGCCGGCGGGTGCCGTCGCGGCGCTCCTCCAACAGGCCGGCCCGCTTGAGCACCGTGAGGTGCTGGCTGACCGCCTGCTGGGTGAGCGTGAAGTGCGTGGCGATCTGTCCGGCCGGGAGCTCGGTGTCCTGAATGAGCCGGATGATCTCGCGCCGGTTGGGATCGGCCAGCGCGCGCAGCACGGCGTCGGTCCGGGCGAGCGTCTCGACGTCGGAAGCGGGCATCAGATGGCCATTCTTCCCGGACAGCGCGGGGCCATGTCGTTCAGCCGTGCCGATGGGGCTGGCCCTGGCCGGTCTCGACGTAGGAGACCAGGCTGGCGACGTAGTGCGTCCAGCCCTCGAAGCACATGTCGTAGCACTCGAGCTCGGGGGTCAGGCCCTCGTGGCGGAAGTACAGCATGGCGCCGTCGCCGGCCTCGGCCACGTCGAAGTAGATCGTCGTGCCGTCCCAGTCAGGCGTGAGCGGCGCCTCGCGCACGGCCCAGATGACCCGGCCCGCGGGCGCGGGTTGGACATCCATGACGATCCGCTGTTGCCCCTCCTGGAACGACACCACCAGTGTCCCGCCCACGTCAGCCGAGCCCTCGGAGGGGCCCCACCAATCGGCGACGGCCTCCGGTGTGCGCAGCGCGGCGAGCACCGCTGCCGGCGAGGCGCTGATGCTCTTGGTGGACTGGAAGCTGTCCCGGGCGTAGGCCACATCGCCGGTCGCCACGAACGACTCCAAACGGTCCAGCGCGCTGGTCCAGCCCGCGTCGCACATGTCGAAGCAGTCGCACTGGGGCGTCAGGCCGTGGTGACGGAAGTGGAGCGTCGCTCCCCCGTCGGCCTCCTCCACCTCGAAGGCGATGGTCGTGCCGACCCATTCGGGCGTCATGGTGGACAGGCGCACGGACCATGCGACCCGGCCGTGCCCGGCCCGCTCCACGTCCAGCTCGAGCAGGCGGCTGCCGGAGCGGGAGGCCAGGTCGAGGGTGCCCCCCGGATCGGCCGAGCCCGTGGCGGGGGCCCACCATGACGAGATGGCTTCGGTCGTGCGCAGCGCGGCCAGCACGTCAGCGGCCGATGCCGCGAAGGTCCTGGTGCTCTCGAAGTCAGAGCCGGCCGATGTGTCCTGGCTGGCGGTGCGGTCGGTGGCAGTGGTCATGGGGGCATCCCTCTCTGTCGAATTCACAATGAACTACTTGTACAAGTATTCAATTGTGATAGCCAGAAGTCAAGCCCCCGTCTCGACCGGCCCTCCGGGTAGGGGCGTCGAGGTGAACAGGTTCAACCCCAGCCGGTCCGAGAGATAGGCCGTCATGTGCCGGCCCCGGACGCTGTTGCCCGCCTCGTCGAGCGGCGGCGACCAGGTGCCGACGCCTCCCTTCCCCGGCGACACGGTGACGAGCCCGCCGCTCACGCCGCTCTTGCCGGGCAGCCCCACGTCGTAGAGCCAGTCCCCGGACCGCTCGTAGAGACCGGCCGTCGCCAACACGGGCAACACGCGCCGGCACGTCTCCGAGGAGATGACCCGCTCGCCGGTCAACGGGTTGACCCCGCCGTCGGCCAGCGTGGCCCCCATGACGGCCAGGTCGCGCGCCGACACCCGCAGCGAGCACTGCCGCGTGTAGATGTCGGTCGCCACATCCGGATCGCAGTACAGGCGGCCGTACCCGCTCAGGAGGTGCGCGATGCCGCGGTTGCGGTCGTTGTTTGCGCCCTCGGACCGGCAAACCTCCTCGTCCACGGTGAGGGGCCGGCCGGCAAAGTGCGCCAGCCCCTCAGCGATGTGCGCGAATTTCAGTTCGGGCGAACCGCCCGGCACGAGGCTGGTGGTGGCCAGTGCCCCGGCGTTCACCATCGGGTTCATGGTGCGGTCCTCGTTGAGCTCAATGCCCATCACCGAGTCGAACGGCAGCCCGGTGCTGTTGACCCCGAGCTTGCTCCGGGCCTCGGCCGGCCCGAGGGCGTCGCAGACCAGGGCGAAGACGAACAGCTTCGAGATGCTCTGGATGGTGAACTCCTGCTCGTCGTCGCCGATGGAGAACACCCGCCCGCGCACGCCGACCACGCACACGCCGAACGCGTCGGGTGAGGCCTCGGCCAGCGCGGGGATGTAGTCCGCCACCTTCCCCTCGTCTATGCGGCGAAACCGCTCGTACCCGGATTCGAGGATGGCAAGCACTTCATCGTCCGACGGCAGCGACCCCGTGGAGACCCACCCGGGGTCCGGCGGCTCGGCTGGCAAGGTGGCGTCGTCCATCGGGTTGCGTCTCCGTCCTCGGAAGTGAGCCGCGTCCCCCGTCCTTATGGGGTCGGGTCGGCGACTTCCGTCAGGTCATCCTGCGTGATGGCGGGCAGCTTGGCGATACCGGCCAGGAGGTGGCGCTCCCATACCTTCTGCAACTTCTCCAGCAGTGGGGAGTCGCTGTCGATGCGGAACTGGCTCAGGGTGCGGGTCTCGTTGAAATAGAAGCCGATGTCGTAGGGCGGCCCGACGGAGAGATTGGCCGCGGCCGTGCTCAGCATGGACCCAAGGGCGATTTTTGCGGCGGTGACGAGGTCGACGTGCGCTTCGACGGCCAGCTCCAACATGAACTTGCCGTACTTGCTCTCGCCGATCTGCAGGAAGGGCCGCTCGTCCGAGGCCCGGATGTAGTTGCCCTCGGGATAGACGAGCAGGATGTCGGGCTCCTCCTCGCCCACATGGCCCCCGAGGATGAACGTCGCCGTCCCATCGGCCCCCACCTGGCCCAGCGCCGCCTTGTGCTCGTTCGCCACCTCGCGGCTGACGCGACCGAGATACAGCGCCGCCTCGAAGAGATGTCCGACCGTGGCCAGGCTCTCGGTGGCCTCGCCGGCCGCCAGGTCGCGGGCCATGCGGTCCAGGACCTGCTGCGTGGTGGCCAGGCTCCCGGCCGACTCAATCACGAAGATGCGGTCCTCGGCCGGCTGCAGCACGTGCATCTTGCGGTAGGTGCCGACATTGTCGACGCCCGCGTTCGTCCGGGTGTCGGCCAGGAAGAGCATGCCCTCGTGCAGTCGCAGGGCCAGGCAATAGGTCAACGCCGCCGTCCTCAGTTCGCTCGGCCAGGGTCGGGAGCTCCGACGGCCACCCGGCGAACATACCCTCCCTCAGAGTCGCAGAATGCAGACCGACGGTCGTGTACGTCAGGATCGTCGCCCGACCTCCACCAGGAGGTCGTCGAGCTGCCGCCCGAGCACCCACCCGACATAGACGGCGAAATGCACGACGAGCTCCTCCAGCTCCTCGACCGTGAGCTCCCCGTTCGCCAGCGCGGCCTCCAGATGGGCCCGCGTCTCGGCTTCGACGCCCACCGCGGCACAGCAGCAGATGCTGATGATCCGGCGGTCCCGCCGGGTCAGGTGCTCCTCCCTCGTCCAGATCTCGCCGTAGAGGTAGTCGAGGTACGCGCTCTGGCGGAACGCCGTCGACGCCGGTGGCGGGTCCTGGCCGTGCACGGCGCGGTACGCGGCCTCGCCGCGGGCGTGCCGCTCCTCGTCGGGAACGGGATCGGTCCAGGGCACGAACGCGAGCGCCGGGATCTCCTCCCCTCGCTCCTGCGCCAGCTTCGCCGTCGCCATCATGCCGTGCATGCTCAGGACGGACGCCTTGGGCCAGCCCAGCTGCGTGGCGAAGTGCAGGACGAACTCGTCGAACTCCTCGGCGTTGATATCACCGCCGTGCAGGGCCGCCCAGACGTGGGTCTCGATGGGAAAGCTGGCGTCGGTAGAGCCCAGGCAGGCCAAGGTGATGAAGCGGCGGTCGCGCGCGGAGAGGACACCGCGCCGCCACATCTCGCCGAACACGAAACCGATGACACCCACGTCGATGTACGCCGAACTGGGATCGGGGCTCGGCGTGGTCATGATGCGCTCGAACTCCGCCCGGGCCGCGGCCTGCCGCTCGTCTCGGTCCGTCCAGGTTTCCATGAGGTCCTCTCTCTCGGTCAGTGGGGTCAGTTCCGGGTCAGTTGCCGGTCAGGAGGGCCGCAACCAACCCACCGTCGACCCGCACGTCGCAGCCGCTGACGAACCGGGCTTGGGGGCCAGCCAGGAACGCGATCGCATCGGCGATGTCCGCCGGCCGCCCGGGCAGGTCGGCAGATCCCTCATCGTCGGGGGCGTGGATCGGTGTCAGCCCGATGAGTCCCTGCTTGCCCGGATTGTCCTTTAGCTCGAGTCGCCCCATGGCCGTGTCGATGAGCCCGGGGGACACGGAGAGGACCCGGGCGCCCCGCGCGCCCCACGCCGCAGCTGCTCGTTGGCACAGCCGGACGACTCCATGTTTCGCCAACGCGTACGCCGTCCCCGATCCGAGCTCCGACCCGAGTGTTCGCTCCAGCCGTGCCGCGATGTCGGGCAGCAGGGGCTCGTCGAGGACGGCCAGCGTCTCGGGCGAGAAGGGCATCAGGTGCGCCGCAATGGACGCGACGCAGATCGCCACGGATCCCGCGCCGGCGGTCGGGACCAGTCCGTCGAGGAGGGCAGCCGTCCCCACGAGATCGACGTTGAGGATCCTCGCCGCGTCGTCCATCATCGGGGACACGCCGGCCAGGTGCACCAGCCGTTCCAGGCCGCCCGACAGCGTGGCCTGTCGCACCAGCCCATCGATCGATGCCCGCGCACCGAGGTCCGCCACGACGCATTCGGCCTCCGGTGCGAGCTGCTGCACCTCCTCGAGCGACCGGTCGTCGATGTCGACGAGCAGGAGCCGGCCGCCCCGAAGCCGTTCGACGCAGGCTCGGCCCATGCCGCCGCCGGCGCCCGTGATGATCGTCACGCCCAATGGTCGTCCTCCACATCAGGGGTCACGGGCAATTCCAGCCTCCGGATACGGCTCTCAGCGGGTCGTCTGGACCTTAAGACACTTGACTTGTTCTGTAAAGAGGTGGTCTCATGGCCGGGATGGTCCGGTGATGTCGACGACGACGCTCCCCCTCTCGACCAAGGAGCAGATCGTCCTCGCGGCCGAGCGGCTTTTCGCCGAGCGCGGCTACGAGGGTGTGTCGCTGCGCGAGATCGGCGCGGCGGCCGGCAGCGGCAACAACTCCGCCGTGCAGTACCACTTCGGCTCCAAGGAGCAGCTGGTCGTCGCGATCTTCGAAAACCGGCTGACCTACATCGACGACCGGCGGGCCGTCCTCATCGCGCAACTCGAGCCACACGACATCCGGGCCTGGGTCGAGTGCTACATCCTTCCGCTCCTCGAACAAGGCGAGATCGACGGCAGCCACTACATGAGCTTCATCGCCGCGCTCGAACATCGGGTGGGCCTGTTCGAGAACCTCCCGGAACGGTTCCGGGCCAGGACGCAGACGTTCCACGAGGCGGTAGGAGCGTTGATGCTCGACGTGCCCGAGCCCCTGCGGTCGCACCGGATCCTGCAGGTGGTGCGCCTGAGCGTCCACGCGGCCAGCGCGCGCGAGCGTGCGAAGGCACAGGGCCTCGACGTGCTCCCCTTCGGCGTGCACGTCGCCGACCTGCTCGACGGCTGGGCCGGGTTCCTGCAGGCGGCGGCATCGGCCGACGCGCTGGCGTCGATACAACGGTTCGCACCCCGCCCCCTCCGGCTGCCCTTTCTCGTGTGATGGCTCCGTCCGCACCCGTCAGCGTGGGCTTCATCGGATTGGGGAGCCAGGGAGCACCCATGGCACGCCGTGTCGCCCAGGCCGGCTTCCCGCTCACGTTGTGGGCGCGGCGCCCCCAGAGCCTGCAGCCTTTTGCGGACACCGCGGCCACCGTGGCGCCGACACCTGCCGCCCTGGCCGAAGCGTCGTCGATCGTGTGCCTCTGCGTCACGGGAGACGCGGACGTCCGTCAGGTCGCGGACGGCCCCGACGGCGTGCTGGCCGGACTGGCGCCCGGCGGGACCTTGCTCGTGCACTCGACCGTGCACCCCGACACCTGCATCGATCTGCTGCGGCGCGCCGCAGCGCAAGGCATCGCCGTCCTCGACGCCCCCGTGAGCGGCGGTGGCCCGGCGGCGGCGCAGGGCACCCTGTTGGTGATGGTGGGTGGCGACGTGGCGGCTCTGGACCGCGCCCGGCCCGTCCTGGCGACGTTCGGCGACCCGATACTCCACCTGGGCGACATCGGCGCCGGGCAGACGGCAAAGCTCGTCAACAACCTCGTCTTCACCGCGCAGATCGCCCTCTCGCTCGGGGCGTCGACTCTGGTGGGCGAGCTGGGCCTGGACGGACCGGCCATGGCGCAGGTCTTCGAGCGCGGCAGCGGATCGAGCCGGGCCGCCACCATGCTGGCGGCGCCGGGGTTCGACCTCGGCGTCCTCGGCCGCGTCGCCGAGCCGCTCCTCCGCAAGGATGTGCGCCTGCTGACGGATGTGGCGCGGCAACGGAAGATCGCGCCGCCCGCGTCGATCATGGCGCTCGCCGAGGAAGGCCTCCGCAGCCTGCAGGTCGGGGTTGAGGGGGCGACGTGAAGGGAGGACGTCCATGAGCGTTGACACGCGCACGCGACCGATCAACGGGGCTGGTCCCGCCGATGCGGCTTCGTTCTTCGAAGGGCCATGGCGCGACGCCGCAGCGCGCCACGGGTCGCGCGCCGCCGAGGACGCAGCACGGTTGGGGCTTCCCCCACTCACCATCCGGGTGGAGGACGCCGCCTGGACGTTGCGGCCCGCCCGCGACGGCATCGACGTGGTCCCGGAGGCGGCCGGCGCCGGCACCAGCACCAGCATCGACTCCGGGCCCGCCATCACGCTCGACTCCTCTGCGTTCGCCGATCTGTTCTGTGAGCGCCGGACTGCACTCGGCCTGGTCATCGGCGGACGGGTCGAGGGCGACCCGACCTCCAACGACGTCTTCTGCGCCTGGGATCCGGTCTTCCGCTCCGTCCTCGACGGGCGAGGCGTCTATCGACCGGGGGACATCTCGTTGCTGGCCCGGGACGGGTCGCGACTCGACCTGGGCCAGCGCTTCCGCCTCGGCCAGGCGCAGGACGATGCGGCACAGTTCCTCGGGGGGGCCGGGTTCCTCCTCTTGCGCGACGTGTTCACGCAGGAGGAGATGGATGCCGTCGATGCCGACCTGCGCGTTGCCGTCGAGGCGGCCCGGCCCGGCGACGGCACGTCGTGGTGGGCGTCCACCCGCAGCGGCGAGGCCTACCCCTGCCGGATCCTCGACTTCGCCCAGCAGTCGCCGGCGCTGCGGGCCCTCATCGCCGGGGAGC
>DATBAO010000053.1:0-4222 GCA_036271495.1 Acidimicrobiales bacterium | reverse complement strand
ATCTGCATGTCGGATTGCTCGATCCGCCAGCTATTCCGATCTCCGTTCCGTATGAAGGGAGTGATCTTCCTGGCTACCTCTTTGTGCCAGCCGACGACGGAGTAGCCCGCCCCACCATCATTCTCAACAACGGGAGCGATGCCGCTTGCACGTTCCTCTGGCCGGGACTTGGTCAACCTGGCTTGGATAGGGGCTACAACGTTGTGATCTTCGATGGTCCGGGTCAGCAGAGCATGTTGTTTGAACGAGAGATTCCGTTCCGCCCGGATTGGGAGAACGTGATCACCCCGATGGTCGATTTTCTGAGCGCACGGCCCGATGTCGATTCTTCGAAGATCGTTCTCTACGGAACCAGTCAAGGCGGGTACTGGGTCCCTAGGGCCGCAGCCTTCGAACACCGTTTGGCGGCGGTCGTTGCTGACCCGGGAGTCGTTGACGTCTCGACCAAGTGGCGGGAGAACATCCCAAAGGAACTCGTTGCCATGCTGGACGCCAACGATGAGGAGGGCTTCAACGCAGCGATGAGCATTGCGAGGTCACAGATGGGGCCGGCGATGGAACAGGAGATCGCCTGGCGGGCAAAGCCCTATGGGAAACAGCCGTCTGACTACGCCACCTTCAAGAAGGTCGAGGAGTTCCGCCTTGGCGATCTTGCGAAGAACATCCGGTCTCCGATGATGATTACAGACCCAGAGGGTGAGCAGTTCTGGCAAAGCCAATCCAAAGAGCTCTTCGACAGCTTGACGGGAACCAAGGTGATCGCGTCGTTCACCAAAGCAGAGGGTGCGGATCTTCACGTGGAACCGATGGGCCGATCTCTTCTTGAGCAGAGAATGTACGATTGGCTCGACAACGTCCTCGGAGCCTAGGAGCCAACATGACAGGTGGTGGCGCTTACTTCGTGGAGGCGTGGCACGACCTGTTCATCGCATCTGCCGGTGCTGCGGCAGCCCTGAGTGGTCTCATCTTCGTTGCCGTGAGCATCAACCTGCGTGAGATCTTGGCGGAAGAGAAGAAGATCGGCAGCACGTACCTAACTGGTCGAGCATTGGAGTCGCTGGTCGCCCTCCTGGTCATTCTCGCCATCAGTATCGTCGGGCTTGACGCCTTCATCAGCCATGAGGCCTTCGCAGCCTTCCTCTTGTTGTGTGCTGCTCTGTCTGCGATCTCCCCGGCGCTTGCGTTTCGGGCATATCGGCAGTCCCACGTGAAGCCCGTCGCTTTCAACTTGAGATTGTTCCTCGCTTTGCTGCTCGTCGTCGCCTACGCCGCTGCAGGTATCACCCTGCTGGCTCAGGCCGGCGGTGGACTGCATTGGCTCCCGTTCTGCTTCATCCTTGCGATCACCATTGCAGCCTCCAATGCCTGGATTCTTCTCGTAGAAGTCCTCCGCTGACGGTCGACTCGCAGGTACCACTGAGCGTCGGGCCAAGGCGAATCCCGGTACGAACCTGCTTCTCCATCGGTCACGGCGCATGACCACGTCCGCCGACGCCGATACCTCCGCACCCACCCCTCGACTGGTGTCAGACTTCGATCGATTGATCTTCTCAGTGGCGATCGGAGCCGTATGTACCGTCGTCGTCGGGGGCCTGGACCTTGGCATCTCAAGCAAGGGGCTATCCGGCAATGCGGTCATCGTCGGCATCTACATCTTTTCGTCGCTCGCGTCTCTCGCCTACTTCGTTACCACTTTCGCTGTCTTTCAGGACGCCGATTCGGTGAGTCTGGCTCGCTGGCTCTCTGGGAGTGCGGCGACTGGACGCCTGTCGAAATTCCAGGCCACATTCGCCGGAACCGGTCCCAACATTCCCGCTCAGTGGTCAGTTCTCGCCATCGGATCAGTCGTTGTACTCGTCTTCTCACCACACCTTCTGAAAGACCCGTGGGTTATTGCGCTAAGCGCATTCGTCGTAGCCACTGCGTGGCTGGTCACTATGGTTTCGTATGCGGTGCACTACGCACGGGTAGTGGCGACGGTGGGCGGACTCACCTTTCCGAGTGACGAAGGCGTCGTCTTCTGGGATTGTGTGTACCTTGCCACCCAGGTTCAAACCACCTTTTCATCCTCGGATGTGACAGTCGTGACGACTCTGACCCGTCGGATCGTGACGGGTCACACTCTCATCGCATTCGCCTTCAACACGGTCATAATCGCACTGCTCATCGCAGTGCTATTTCTTGGACGTGGCTGAAGAATCGGTCAGCTGAAGGCGAGGTCACCGCGGCCTCTGACAAGCAGTCGGACAACCAGCGGGCGGTGACCAGCAGGTGGACAAACGAGTCCACCGGACAGGCACGAATGCGGCATCACACGGCGTTGGCCGCACTGCGCCTTCAAAGTTTCGGGTACGACTCGGGCCACGAGCTAGTGCCCGTCCTGGACATCAGCTCTGTAAGCAGGGACAACGAGTGGGCGCTGCGGGACTCGAACCCACGACCTCAGCCGTGTGAATCGCTTCCAGCCCCTTTCTGTCACCTGGGGTTACCCAGGAAAACCCAGCTCAGACGGCGGATGACTTGACCGCTGTTATGCGCTGTCTTGCCCTGTTTTCGGTTTCTTCGCGCACGTAGCGCGCACGAAACTGAGTGCTCAACATTCAACTTTCAATTCAGGGTCGCGACGCCCGAAGGGCAATCGGGGAACTCGAGCAGAGCGGAGGTCCTCAAGCTGCCGTGAATGTGTGGTCCTCTCGGCGAGGTGCCGGGCGAGTTGAGATGATCCGAGAGTGCTCCCAACGGTGTCCCCGTACGAATCCTCTTTGAGTCAAGGCCCCATTTCCAGGTGGTTCAGGGCGCGTGGCATCGACCCGCCACGAGGCGGCAGAGACGCGTAGGCTTTTAGTGGTCCGGGAGTGACTTCGCCGAAGAGCCGGCCTTCAGGATGCAGCCGACCACGCTGGCAACGAGTCGTTTCCTAGTGTCCTCCCGGACCCCTTTCGGCGTCGAGCAGGAGCTGGCGATACACCGCGTTGGAGACTTGGCGCTTCAGTGAACGCAGAGCCTCCTTCTTGGTCTTGCCCTCGGCCAACTTGCGCTCGAAGTAGATGCGACCTTGGGTTCCGGGGTTGCGGATCTGCGTGACGGCGACCATGTGGAGAGCGTGGTTGACCTTGCGATTGCCGCGCTGCGAGAGGCGATGCACGATCCGGCCTCCAGACGAGCGCTCGACCGGAGCCGTGCCGTTGTAAGAGGCATAGGCGTCACGATTGGCGAAGCGTGCGACGTCGCTCGTGTACCCGATGAGTTCGGCGGCATGGATCGGGCCCACGCCATAGAGCTCGGTGACCGAGGTTCCAGATGCCCTCACGGCCAGTCGGATGCGTCGATGCGAAGCCTTGATCTGCTCGTCGAGGCGCCGCACGTCATCGATCAGCTCGAGGACGAGGTCAAAACGCATCTGTTGGACGGGCGACTCGGGCTTCACCTTGGCCAAAAGCGCTTCGGCGTCCGAGACGTACATTTCCTTGGCAATTCCGCCCGGAGAGAGCTCGGCGAAGAGCGAGTGCAACCGACAGATCACCCGGGATCGCTGACGTCCGAGATCGCTGTTGCGCTTGGACAGCAGCCGGAGCACCTCGCCGTGATCGGCCGGCTCGACCGAACGCAGTGCCCGAGCCCGCAGGGCGGCGATGGCAATGGAGTGGGCGTCGTTGGGGTCGTTCTTGTTGGACCGCCCGGTGGCCAGCACCCGGATCCGAGACGCCAAGGTGGCTGGAACGTCGAGTACCTCCTCGCCTTGGGCCACGAGCTGCTGGGCCAACAAGTAGCCCATGCCGCCGACGGACTCAATGGCCCACGTGCGCTTCTCGAATGGCTCGGCCCAGTGCAAGAGCTGATCAACCTGACGAAGGGTTGCTCGCACCTTGACGCTGGAGAGCTGGTCCTCGTCCCGGCCGATCGCCACCGCGGTGTGTGATGCCTTATGAGGGTCGATCCCGATTATCACCTTCATGTATGCCTCCTGGTCTCGTTGGAAACCACGGGGGCACTCCTGCTTGCGGACTGTCGGTGCTCGATCCTCTTTTGAGCCACTCCGTGGCGAAGTCCGAGCGGGAGGCTCCTCGTACGTAAGCCAGTCGGTTAACGCCGACGGCAGGCACTTTTGAGCCAACCCGCAGGGACCTCTAGATGCTACGAATCATCCGCAGCACCTTCCATAAGTCTCAAGCAGGCACAACTGGGGCAGCCCTGAACGAGATAATGAGACATGGCTAGATGT
>DATBAO010000052.1:0-9524 GCA_036271495.1 Acidimicrobiales bacterium | reverse complement strand
CGGTGCGGCGCGCAACGTGGAGGAGGGCGGCTCGCTGACCATCCTCGCCTCGGCGCTCGTCGAGACGGGCTCGAAGATGGACGAGGTGATCTTCGAGGAGTTCAAGGGCACCGGCAACATGGAGCTGCGGCTCGACCGCCGGCTCTCGGAGCGCCGGCTCTACCCGGCCATCGACGTCAACGCCAGCTCGACCCGGCACGAGGAGCTCCTCTTCGAGCGGGGCCAGCTGCAGCAGGTCTGGAAGCTGCGCCGGGTGCTCAACGCCCTGGCCAGCGACGGCAAGGACGCCGCCGGGCTGGAGCTGCTCATGGACAAGATCCGCACGACGCAGAGCAACGACGAGTTCCTGGCCGAGATCGCCAAGGGCCCGGGCACCTGACCTGACGGCGTCGCCGCGACCCCTACACTGAACCGACTCAGACCCACACTGGAGACACCATGAAGACCGACATCCACCCTGATTACGTCGACGCCACGGTCAAGTGCTCGTGCGGGAACACCTTCGTGACCCACTCCACCAAGGCCGACCTGCACGTCGAGCTGTGCAACGAGTGCCATCCCTTCTTCACCGGCAAGCAGAAGCTGGTCGACTCCGGTGGCCGCGTCGAGCGCTTCCAGCGCCGCTACGGAGAGCGCAAGGGCAAGGCCAAGCCCGCTCCGACCGCGCAGGACTGATCCGGCCGGGACCGGCCTCACCCGCCGCGTCCCCGCCCTCACGAGGAGCCCCGGAAACGCATGTTCGACGACCGGATGGCCGCGCTCGAGAAGGAATTCGAAGCCGTCGAGACGGAGCTGGCCGACCCGGCCACCCTGTCGGACCCTGACCGCCTTCGCGACCTGTCGCGGCGACACAAGGAGCTCGGCGAGATCGTGCGGGCCTGGCACGAGCTGCGCACCGCCCGCGAGGACGTCACCGCGGCGCGCGAAATGCTGACCGACGCGTCGGGCGACGACCGCGAGCTGGTGCGCCAGGAGGTCGACGAGGCCGAGGGCCTCGTGGCGTCGCTGGAGGAGCGCATGCAGACGCTGCTGCTCCCGAAGGACCCCAACGAGGGCCGCAACGTGATCATGGAGATCCGTGGCGCGGTCGGCGGGGACGAGGCCAACCTGTTCGCCCGGGTGCTCTACGACATGTACCTGCGCTACGCCGCCACCATGAAGTGGAAGGTCGAGATCCTGTCGGAGGACGCGTCGGAGAAGGACGGCATCAACGAGGCCGTCTTCCTCCTGAAGGGCCCCGACGCCTACATCCGCATGGAGCACGAGGCCGGCACCCACCGCGTGCAGCGGGTCCCGGTCACCGAGGCCAAGGGACGCATCCACACCTCCACCGCCACGGTGACCGTCCTGCCCGAGGCCGAGGACGTCGAGATCGCCATCGACCCCAACGACCTGAAAATCGACGTCTACCGCTCGACCGGCCCCGGCGGGCAGTCCGTCAACACGACCGACTCCGCCGTGCGCATCACACACCTCCCCACAGGGACCGTCGTGGCCATGCAGGACGAGAAGAGCCAGATACAGAACCGGGCCAAGGCCATGGTGGTGTTGCGCGCCAGGTTGCTCAAGGCCGAGCAGGAGCGCCAGGCGGCGGAGATCTCGGCCCAGCGCCGCGGTCAGGTGGGGGCGGGGAACCGCACCGACAAGATCCGCACCTACAACTTCAAGGAGAACCGGGTCACCGATCACCGCATCAACCTGACCCTCTACAAGCTCGACCAGGTGCTGGCGGGCGATCTCACCGAGCTCACCGACGCGTTGATGGCGGACAAGCGGACACGCCAGCTGGAGGGCGAGGAAGACGACGGTCAGTGACCGACCGCGGCGACGTCGATAGCCGTGCGCTGATCGACGAGCTGACGGTGGTCGTGAGCGGGGCGGGCCACGAGGCGCGCTTCATCGTCGAGGAGGCGCTCGGCGGCGCTGCAGGCGGGCGGCGCCCCGCGGTGGTGCCGGAGGCCCAGGCAGCGGCGGCACGGGCGATGGCGGCGCGTCGGGCGGCGGGTGAGCCGCTCCAGTACATCTTGGGGCACTGGCCCTTCCGCATGCTCGACCTGCGCGTCGACCGCCGGGTGCTGATTCCCCGTCCCGAGACCGAACAGGTGGTCGAGGTGGCGCTCGGTGAGGCACGGCGCCTGCTGGGCCTGCGGGCGCGGGCGGGTGGCGACGGGGGCCTCGTCGCGGTCGACGCCGGGACGGGCAGCGGCGCCATTGCGCTGGCGCTGGCCACTGAGCTCGGGGCCGCCGGGGCGCGGCAGATCTGGGCCACCGACCTGAGCGAGGACGCGTTGCAGGTGGCCACCGTCAACCTGCAGGCGTGCGCCTCTGGTGCCGCCGGCCTGCCTGAGGTGGTCCTGGCCCACGGGAGCTGGCTGGGTCCGCTCCCCGAGTCCCTGCGGGGCCTGGTCGACCTTGTGGTGTCGAACCCGCCCTACGTGGCCGAGGGCGAGTGGGACGAGTTGGATCCCGAGGTGCGGGGAGAGCCCCGGCAGGCCCTGGTCGCCCCGCCCGGCCGGGAGGGTGCGCCCGGACTGGCCGACGTGGAGGCCGTCTTGGAGGAGGCCCGCCAGTGGCTGCGCCGGCCGGGGGCCGTGGTGGTCGAGCTGGCGCCGCAGCAGGCCGGCCCCGCCCGGGCGTGGGCGCGGCAACTGGGGTACGACGAGGCACGGGTCGAACCGGACCTGGCCGGACGGCCCCGGGCGCTGGTGGTGCACCTCAACGAACCCCCCGAGGGGGGACAATAGGGACATGGACGTCGCCGAAGCCCCGGAGGAGGCCCATCCGCCTCTGGTCGGGGCGGGGGCGGCCGAGGTGGTCGAGGCACTGGTCGCCGGCGCCATCGTCGCCGTGCCCAACGTGGGCGGGTACAGCCTGGCCGTGCGGGCCGGCTCCCAGCACGAAGAGGCTCGCCTCGTCGAGCTGGCGGCGGATCCCGATGGTCCCCACTACGCCGTGGGACAGATCGACGACGTGCGGGAGCTGACCTCGGGCTGGACCGACGAGCTGGGCACGCTGCTGCAGCGGTGCTGGCCCGGCCCGGTCGAGGTGTTCCTCCCGTCGGCGGGCCCCGGGGACGGCGGTGGGGACGAAGCGCCGGTCGGCCTCCACACCCTGCCCGAGGACGACGCCCCCGGGTACGGCGCCTGGGCGGTCGTCGTGGGCATGCCGGACGGACGGGCCCTGCGTCGCCTCTGCCGCGAGCAGGGCCCCTGGCGGACCGTGCCGCTCCGCTTCACCGAGGCGGAGGAGGTGGCCCAGGCCTTCCGGGCCGACGACGTCGCGCTCGTGGTCGACGGTGGCCGCCGCGAGGGGCCGCTCCCCACGGTGGTCGACGCCACGGTCACGCCCATACGAGTGCTGCGGGAGGGCGCGCTGCCCACGTCGTTCATTGAGGGGACGATGCTGATGAGCACGCGGCGCAAGCTCTTCTCACGGACGAAGAAGGCGCCGGCGGGGTAATCGGCTCAGGCCCGGTTAGTCCGCCAACGTGAGGATGCCGCCGGCGGCCAGGTCGCCGGTGCGGCCGATGCCCTCTTCGGCGCACAGCTGTGCCAGCGCATCAGGGTCCGAGACATTGGCCCAGGCCCGGGCGCCGTCACCGGTCCGGCAGGCCACTATGCCCCGTTCGGGCGCGCCGTCACGGTCGAAGGTGACCGTGTACGTCTCAATGCGGACGGCGCCGCGGGCGTCGGGATCGACGGCGCAGCGCGGCAGCGCGTCGACAGACGGCTGCACGTCCCGCCAGGCGAACGGCCGCCCGCCGGCGTGGCCCGGCGGTCGGGACGCGTAGACCCCGAGGGAGTGCTTGGTGGCGTACCAGCCCAGGCCGCTGACGAGCGCCGCACTGCCCGGCGCGCCCCGCAGCGCGGCGACGGCCTGCGCAATCCCGTGAGAGGTGTAGTTGTTGCCCGGCCCGCCGCCGAAGGTGAGGCCACCGGTGAGGGTCAGCGGACGGGCCGGGTCGTCGAGGGCGAGCCCGAGCTCGGCGGCCGCCATCTGCACCACCACCGGGAAGCAGGAGTAGAGGTCGACGAAGGCGAGGTCGTCGACGCCGAGGCCGGCCTGCTCGAGGGCGGCGCCGCCGGCCAGCCGGATGGCGGGGGAGCGGTGCAGCTCGGGCCGCTCGGAGATGAACCAGTGGTCGTTGCCGTCCGCCCCGGCCAGGGGGAAGACCCAGCGCTCCTCGGGCACACCGGCGGCACGGGCCGCCCCCACGGAGCACACGATGAAGGCCGCCCCCTGGTCGACCTGCATGTTGGCCGTGCACAACTTGGGATAGGGGAACGACACCATCCGGTTGGCCGGCCCGGGCGTGACGATGTCGGCGGCCGTGCGGGCGCTGCGGATCCAGGCGTGCGGATTGCCGGCGGCCACCGCGCTGAAGCGCGACCAGAGGGCGCCGATGCGGTCGCGGTGCTCGGGCAGGGTCCAGCCGTTGGCCGCCCGCAGCGCGTTCTCGAAGAGGGGGTAGGCGTGCACCGGCAGCACGACGCCGCGCTGCATCTCGAGGTCGGTGGCCCCGGCCTTCTCCAGGCCGAAGCGCGTGGCGGGCGGCGTGCCCTCGGGCTGGCTGGTCCACTCCAGCCAAGGGCGGGCCGGGTCGCGGCGGGCCAGGGCCCGGGCGTACATCGCCTCCGCCCCGGTGACCAGCACAACCTCGCGCTCGCCCCGGCTGATGGCGAGGCAGGCCTGGTGCATCAGCGCCTGCGGATTGTTGCCCCCGATGGACGAGACCATGAGCTCGGCGGGCTCCTCGCCCTCGGCGAAGCCGACCCGGGCCGCCACCAGACGGGCCGGGTCGGGGGTGGACCAGCCCAGCGAGGCCACCACCCGGAGACTGTCGGCCCGTCGGAGCAGGCCGTGCCCGGCCGGGGCCGTCCCACCGGCCGGCGCCCCGTCACAGTCCTCCGCCGCCGCGAGCAGCGCCGCCGTCATCAGGGCGAGTGGTTCGGGCCTGGCGGCGGGGTCGAGCCCGGCGTCCGGTGGCGTCGCCACCTGGCCGACACCCACCACCACGGGGGTTCGCGGGTCGAGCGCCATGGAGGGAGGAGCGTACCGGTTGAAGCCCAGGGGCCTCCCCGGTGCGCCGGTACACTCGTTGCCCATGCGTGCCGCCATCGGCGGCACCGGCGAAGGGACTTCATGAGCAGCGACAACACCGCGCTGGCCTCCGACCCCGAGGTGGCCCGGCTCCTCGGCGAGGAGCTCAACCGGCAGCAGACGACCGTGCAGCTGATCGCCTCGGAGAACTTCACGTCGCCGGCTGTGCTGGCGGCGTCGGGCTCGGTGTTGACCAACAAGTACGCCGAGGGGTATCCCGGCCGGCGGTACTACGGCGGCAACCAGATCATCGACGAGGTCGAGGATCTCGCCCGTGACCGGGCCACGTCGCTCTTCGGCGCCGAGCACGCCAACGTGCAGCCGCACGCCGGCGCCAACGCCAACCTGGCGGTGTACCAGGCCCTGCTCGAACCCGGCGCCACCGTGCTCGCCATGCGGCTCGACCACGGCGGGCACCTGACACACGGGTCGCCGGCGTCGATCGTCTCGAAGTTCTGGCGCTTCGTGTCGTACGGCGTCACCCCGCAGTCGTCGGACGAGGCCCACCCCGGCGAGGTCATCGACTTCGACCAGGTGGCACACCTGGCCAAGACGGAGAAGCCGGCGCTGATCGTCGCCGGTTCGACCGCCTACGCGCGGACGATCGACCCCCGTCCCTTCCGTGAGATCGCCGATGCCGTCGGCGCGCGCTTCATGTTCGACGCCGCCCACCCGGCCGGCCTCATCGCCGGCGGCGCCCACCCGAGCCCGGTGGGCGTGGCCGATGTCGTCACGCTGACGACGCACAAGACACTGCGCGGGCCGCGCGGCGGGGCCATCCTGTGCGGGCAGGACCTGGCCAAGAAGATCGACAGCGCGGTGTTCCCCGGGCTCCAGGGCGGCCCGCTCGAGCACGTGATCGCCGCCAAGGCGGTGGCCTTCGCCGAGGCGGCGCGGCCGGAGTTCCGCGCCTACGCGGCGCGCGTCGTGGCCAACGCGGCGGCTCTGGCCGCGGCCATGGCCGGGCACGGCTTCCGGCTCGTCTCGGGTGGCACCGACAACCACATGCTGCTGGTCGACCTGCAGCCCTTCGACGCGGAGCTGACCGGGAAGGAAGCCCAGGAGGTCCTGGACCGGGCCGGCATCACCTGCAACCGCAACACCATTCCCGATGACCCGCGCTCGCCGTTCCTCACCTCCGGCCTGCGGCTGGGCACGGCGGCCGAGACGACCGCCGGCATGGGGACGGACGAAATGGCCCTGGTCGCCGATCTCATCGTGCGCACGCTCAAGGCCCGGACCGACGAGCGGGAGATCGACGCGGTGCGATCGGAGGTCGCCGCACTGTGCGCCGCCTTCCCGCCGTATCCGGATCTCCTGTCCTAGCGCGTGCCCGACATCGGCTGGTACGGCCTGGTCCTGGTGATTGCGGCGGGCGCCACCGCCGCCCTGACGGTCCCGGCCAAGCGCATCGCCCTGCGCGTGGGCTATGTCGCCCACCCCGGCGAGCGCACGGTGCACACCAAGCCGATCCCGTACGGCGGCGGCGCCGCCATGTTCCTCGGCTTCATGGTCGCGGTGCTCGGCGCGGCGGCGGTGCCCCAACTGCGGCCGATCTTCCAGGACTCGCCCGAAATGACGGGCGTGGTGCTGGCCGCCGGCGCCATGTTCGCGGTCGGGCTCATCGACGACATCCGTGACATGTCGGCGCCGGCCAAAATGGCAGGGCAGGTCCTCGCCGCCAGCATCCTCTACTTCAGTGGCGTGACCATGTACGAGTTGAAGATCCCCCTGGCGGGGTTCTTCGTCCTCACACCGGGCATCGTCCCGCTCATCACCGCGGTGTGGGTCATCGCACTGACCAACGCCGTCAACCTGATCGACGGCCTCGACGGCCTGGCCGCCGGCGTGGTGGCGATCGGCGCGGGCGCACTCGCCATCTACGGCATCCGGCTCATGGGGCTCGGCCTCCTGCCGAGCGACAACATCGGGCCGTTGGTGGCCGTGGCCGCGTGCGGGATCTGCCTCGGCTTCCTTCCCTTCAACTTCAACCCGGCGCGCATCTTCATGGGCGACGCCGGCGCGCACTTCCTGGGTCTGCTCATGGCGGCCTCGACGATGGTCATCGGCGGCCGCGTGCCGACCGCGGTCCCCATCAGCGGCGTGACCTACTTCTTCTTCGCCCCCCTCTTCATCCCCATCCTGATCCTCGGCGTCCCGCTGGTCGACATGTCGTTCGCCTTCGTGCGCCGGACCGCGCGCGGTCAGGGGTTCCACACCCCGGACAAGGAGCACATCCATCACCGCCTGTTGCGTCTCGGCCACGGGCCGCGGCGCAGCGTCATCATCCTGTGGGCCTGGACGGCGATCCTGTCGAGCTTCCTGCTGTTCCCGCTCTTCGTGCATCAGGTCAACGCCTTCATCCCGATCGGGGCGGCCGCTCTGGGGGTCGGGCTCTACACGTTCTTCCACCCGGGGCTGCGGCGGGGGAACGGGGAGGCCGAGGACGAGGAGCTGGACCAGGGCATTCCGCCCGCTCCCGACGAGCCGGAGCGGGTCAGCGAGGTGGTCCGGTTCCCGTCATGACCGTTTGGACGCCATCTGGGCCGGGATGCGATGATGAGGCCTGTGTACCCCGTCCACCTCGCCTCGTCCGACGCTGCCGCCCCGGCCGCTTCGCGGACGACGGACTCCGGCGCGCCACGCACCGCATAAGGGGGCAGCAGTCGCATGCGTGGTCAAGTGAGCGTCGACGTGCGCGCCCATTGGGGTGAGCGTTCCGGACGAGCCTTCCCAGTCCGAGGAACCCAGGCCACTCCCAGGTGCCATGGCCTTCCTCAGCATGGGGCTCTCGGCTGCGGTGTGCGTGGGCATCGGGCTCGGGCTCGGCATCTTGGTGGACGGCGCGCTGCACACGGCCCCGGCGTTCTTGCTGGTGGGCCTGGCGCTCGGCCTGGCGGTGGCCACGCTCAGCGTCGTCAAGCAGATCCGCACGTACCTGTAGCGGGCCGGCCATGAACATGCTCGACGGGCTTTCGGGCCTCGGGGGGAACGCCCTGGCCAAGGTGCTCCGCCGCACCATCGTCTCGGCCATCATCGTGGGCGCCGCCGCCGTCATCATCGCCCTGCTGCTGTCGCAGCCCTGGGCCGCCCTCGGCCTCGCTCTCGGGCTCGGCATGGCCGTGCTCAACCTCCGCTTCCTCGATGCCGGCGTGGCCAAGCTGAACACCTCGGGTGAGACCAACAACAAGGTGCTGCGGCGGGCCATGGGCACCAAGAGCGTGACCCGCCTCGGCGTCATCACCGTGATCTGCATCGGGCTCCTTCTGCTCAACGGCGCCCTGGGCATCGGCGCAGTGGCCGGCCTCGTCATCTTCCAACTGCTCTTCGTCGTCAACGTGGGGCGCATCATCATTTCGCAGGGGATTCAATGAAGAACCACTTCGTCCTCGCCAGCGGCAACATCACGATCGGCGACCACCACAGCGTCTGGCATGTGGCCGGGCTCACCATCTACGGCGACGTGGTGTGGACGACGCTGCTGGCGGCCGGCATCGTCCTGGCGTTCGGGTTCCGCATGCGGGCCAAGGTCACCTCGGGCGTGCCCGGCAAGCTGCAGCTCTTCTGGGAGACCCTGGTCGAGCAGGTCTCGGACCTGGCGTCGTCGGCCATCGGTCCCGAGGGCCTCCCCTTCGTCGGCCTCGGCGTCACCGTCTTCTTCTTCATCCTGATCTGCAACTGGCTCGCCTTCATCCCGAGTGGCGACCCCGGCTTCCTGGCCCCGCCGACGGGTGACGTGAACCTCCCGCTCGCCCTGGCCCTCACAGTGTTCTTCCTGGTGCACTACAACTCGGTCAAGGCGCGTGGCTGGAAGGGCTACTTCAAGCACTATGCCGAGCCCTACGGTGCGCTGACCCCGATCAACATCATTGAGGAGATCACCAAGCCGATCACGCTGACCTTCCGGCTCTTCGGCAACATCTTCTCCGGCGTGCTCATGGTCGCGGTGATCGTGGCCCTGATTCCGCCCTACCTGTCCTGGATCGGCCTGCTCGTCTGGAAGCCGTTCGACGAGCTGTTCATCGGCGCCATCCAGGCCTTCATCTTCGCCCTGCTCACGATCATGTACCTCGGTATGGGCATGAACAAGGATTCTCACTGAGGATCCGGGCGACCAACGGACAACTCGAACACGATCTCGACAAAGGAGAGGAAACATGGCAACAAACGACATTGAAGGTGCGGTCCGGATCGCCGGCGCCCTCATTGGTGGCGGTCTGGCACTGGGCGGAGGCGCCATCGGTGCCGCGGTCGGCGACGGCCTGGCCGGTTCGCAGACCATCGCCGCCATCGCACGGCAGCCGGAGATTGAGGCCAAGGCCCGTCAGTACTTCTTCCTGACGGTCGGCCTGGTGGAGGCCATGTACTTCATCAACCTGCTGTTCATGGTGGTGTTCGTCTACGTCTTCGCCGCCAAGAGCATC
>DATBAO010000051.1:0-13656 GCA_036271495.1 Acidimicrobiales bacterium | reverse complement strand
CTTCCGATCTCACGCTACCAACCGGTCGGCTGCATCGCGCCCAGAACCGGATTCTCCGAGTTCGGCCAGCAAAAGCTGCACCCGGGTGGATTCCAGGGCCGCACGATCTTTGCCGGGGTCATCGCTGATACGCGATTCGATCTCCATGTCGCCGAGGGCGCGCTTCGCCGCGTCGCGCAACATCACAACGACGACTGAGTCAACCGGATCGCCCAGGTCAGGGTCACCCGCCATCGGCTCTTCGACTATGACGCGTCGCAACAGGCTGGCCACCTCCGGGGACGCCGTCTCTACCGCTTCGTGCACGCTGTCGTGCTCCAAGAGCGCGACGAACGCCTGGCGTTGCACGCGATCGGTGAACAGGACGGCGTGCACACGGTCCACTACATCTTCGGGTCGGTGCACAGCCAACTTGAGGGCCTCGAGCCCAGGCCCAGGTCGGAGCGCCGTGATCAGGGCGGACCCACTCCTGCCGCCAGCGGGCGCCATCTGGTCGCCGTCGTCCTCGGGGTAGTCGCGGAGCGGTGGTTCGTCCTGCGCGCCACGGGTCCGCTTCGCCGGCTTCTCCGCCGGCGGATGGGCGCGCAGATATTCGAGGCGCTCGCGCAGCTTGGCGGAGTCGACGCGGCAGAGGTCGGAGAGCTGCATGACGTACTGGTCCCGCACCAGGTCGTCGGGGTGCTCGGCCACGGCCGTGAGCGCCGACTCGGCCGCCCGGGCGCGTCCCTCGGCCGTCGTCAGATCGCCGGCCTTGAGCATGCGGTCCACTCGGAACTGCAGGAAGGGGCGGGCCTCCTTGATGGCCTTGGCCAGCGCCGTCGGGTCCGTGCGGGCGAGCTCGCCCGGGTCGCTGCCACCGGGGAGGTCGGCCACCACGACGTCGACCTCATGCTTGCGCTCCCACTCGTAGACGCGGCCCGTCGCGCTCTGGCCGGCGGCGTCAGCGTCGTAGGCCAGCACGATGCGTTTGGCGAAGTTCCGGAGCAGCGTGAAGTGCTCCTCGGCCAGCGCGGTGCCGCAGGTGGCGACGGCCCAGGGCACGCCGGCCTGGAAGGACCCGATGACATCGGTGTAGCCCTCGCAGACCACGACCTCGCCCTGCGCGATCACGCCCTTCTTGGCCCAGTTGAGCGCGTAGAGCGTGCGGCGCTTGGAGTAGATCGGTGACTCCTGCGAGTTCTTGTACTTGGGCTCGGGCCGGTCGGAGGGCGCCTGCCCCGGCCGGGTCGGCAGGATGCGGCCGCCGATCGCCACCGGTCGCCCGGAGGGATCGCAGATCGGGAACAGCACTCGGGCCCGGAAGAAGTCCTGCACGCGGCCGCGCTTGTTGATGAAGCCGAGACCGGCGTCGGACAGGACCTTCTCGGGAAGCTTGAGCGACTTGGCCATGGCGTCCCAGTCGTCGGGGGCCCAGCCGAGGCGGAACTGGCGCACGACATCGCCGTCGTAGCCGCGGGAGCGCAGGTAGTCCCGCGCCGGCCCGGCGTCGGGCGAGCGCAGGAGGCGCTCGTGATACCACTGCACGGCTCGCTCCATGGCGTCGAGCAGCTCGGAGCGGCGCTTGTGGTCGCGCCCCATCTCCTGGTCCTCGTGCAGCGTGATGCCGGCCCGGTCGGCCAGGAAGCGGACGGCGTCGACGAAGTCGAGGTGGTCCATGGCCCGCACGAACGTGATGGCGTCGCCGGACTCCTGGCAGCCGAAGCAGTAGTAGAAGCCCTCCTCGGCGTTGACGCTGAACGAGGGCGTCTTCTCCGTGTGGAAGGGGCAGAGCCCGCTCCAGCGCCGGCCGACCTTCTTGAGGGCGGCGTGCTCACTGATCAGCTGGACGATGTCAGTGGCGGCCCGGACCTGCGCCACTTCCTCGTCCGGGATCCCCATTCCCTGACGGTATCGCTTCGCTGTCGTCCACCCGTTCGTGCCTGGGCGCTGCCTGGCCTAGCTTCGCCCGATGGCCGTCACTATCTACGGAGTCTGTGCCCTGACCTTCATGATGGGCATGTACGCCCTGGAGGCGAGGGGCCGGGTGTTCATCCTGGCCTTCGCCCTGGGCTGTGCCCTGTCGAGCTCCTATGGCTTCTTGTCCGGGGCCTGGCCCTTCGGCGTGGTCGAGGCCATTTGGACCCTGATCGCGTTGCGGCGCTACGCCCTGGCCGGGAGACCAGGTGACGCCACCTCGTAGCGGGCTCGCGCCCGCCCGGGGGCTACTCCTTCTCGGCCAGGACGGCCTGGGCGGCGGCCAAGCGGGCCACGGGGACCCGGAAGGGTGAGCAGCTGACGTAGTCGAGGCCGGCGTCGTAGAAGAGGCCGATCGACTGGGGGTCTCCGCCGTGCTCGCCACAGACGCCGACCTTCAGGCCCGGACGCGTCTCGCGGCCCCGCTCGGTCCCGAGGCGCACCAGCTCACCGACGCCGTCGAAGTCGACCACGTCGAAGGGGTTGCGCGGCAGGAGGCCGAGCTCCAGGTAGGCGTCCATCATGCGGCCCTCGACGTCGTCGCGCGAGAACCCGAAGGTCATCTGCGTCAGGTCGTTCGTCCCGAAGGAGAAGAAGTCGGCCACCTCGGCGATCTCGCCGGCCCGCAGGGCGGCCCGGGGTGTCTCGATCATCGTCCCGATGGTCACGTCGAGCTTGCCCCGCTTGGCCGTGGCGGCCTTGGCTCCCCGCGACGGTCGTGGCGCCGCCTCCTTGTTGACGTCGGCCACGGCCTCCTCGACCCAGCCCCGGGCCAGCGCCAGCTCGGCGCGGGTCACGGTGAGGGGGATCATGATCTCGACGATGGGGTGCCCGCCGTCGGCCACCCGCTGGCGGGCGGCCTCCATGAGAGCGCGCACCTGCATGGCGTAGAGGCCCGGTTTGATGACGCCGAGGCGGACGCCGCGCGTGCCGAGCATCGGGTTGGACTCACGCCACAACAGCGCCGCCTCGTACATGCGGCGCTCCTCGGGGTTCAACCCGACGGTGTCCTCCTTGTGGGCCAGCTCCTCGGTGGAGGGCAGGAACTCGTGCAAGGGCGGGTCGAGCAGGCGCACCGTGACCGGCAGCCCGTCCATGGCGGCCAGGATGGCGATGAAGTCCTCGCGCTGGACGACGCGCAGCTCTTCGAGCGCCTCGGCCTCCTCGGCGGGCGTGTCGGCCAGGATCATGCGGCGCACGACCGGCAGGCGGTCCTCGCCCAGGAACATGTGCTCGGTGCGGCAGAGGCCGATGCCCTCGGCCCCGAGCTTGCGGGCGTTGGCGGCGTCGTCGCCCGTGTCGGCGTTGGCCCGCACGGCCAGATGGCCCTTGCGGATGGCGTCGGCCCACGACAGCACGGTGTCGAAGGCGGCCGGCGGCTTGGCCGCCGTGAGCGGCACCTCGCCGGCCACGACGATGCCCGCTCCCCCGTCGAGGGAGACCCAGTCGCCTTCGTTGAGGGTGACGCCGTTGGCCGTCACCTGGCGGTCGCCGATGCGGAGCACCTCGGCTCCGACGACGGCCGGCTTGCCCCAGCCGCGGGCCACCACGGCGGCGTGGCTGACCAGCCCGCCGCGTGCGGTCAGGATCCCCTCGGAGGCGAGCATGCCGTGCACGTCCTCGGGTGAGGTCTCGCTGCGCACCAGGACGACCTGCTCGCCGCGCTCGGCCGCCGCGGCGGCGTCGTTGGCGGTGAAGTAGATCCGGCCCACGGCGGCACCGGGGCTGGCGCCGAGGCCCTTGGCCCAGGTGGCGTAACCGGAACTGGCGAACTGGGGGTGGAGGACGGAGTCGAGGTGGTCTTCGGTGATGCGGGAGACGGCCTCTTCCTTGGAGATCCCGAGGTCGCTCGGGCGCACCATGTCCACGGCCATCTTCAGGGCGGCGGCCCCGGTGCGCTTGCCCACGCGGGTCTGCAGCATCCAGAGCTTGCCCTGGTCGATGGTGAACTCGGTGTCGCACATGTCCTGGTAGTGCCCCTCGAGCCGGCCGAAGATCTTGGTCAGCTCGGTGTGCACCTTGGGGAAGTGCTTCTTCAGCTCGGAGATGGGCTCGGTGTTGCGGATGCCGGCCACGACGTCCTCGCCCTGGGCGTTGACCAGGAAATCGCCGTAGGCGCCCTTGGTGCCGGTGGCGGGGTCGCGGGTGAAGCCGACGCCGGTGCCCGAGTTGTCGTCGCGGTTGCCGAAGACCATGGCCTGCACGTTGACGGCGGTGCCGAGGTCGTGGGCGATGTGCTCGCGGTCGCGGTAGGCGATGGCGCGCGGGCCGTCCCAGCTGCGGAACACGGCCTCGATGGCGCCACGCAGCTGCTCGGTCGGCTTCTGGGGGAAGGGCTTGCCGGTGTGGCGCTCGACGATCTGCTGGTAGGAGTCGACGAGGTAACGCAGGAGCTCGGTCGGCACCTTGGCGTCCGAGGTGGTCCCGGCCAGTTCCTTGGCGGCGTCGAAGAGGGAGTCGAACTCCTCGCCGGGCAGCTCCAGGACGATGCGGGCGTACATGGCGATGAAGCGCCGGTAGGAGTCGAAGGCGAAGCGCTCGTCCCCGGTCTGCTTGGCCAAGCCTTCCACCGACTCGTCGTTGAGGCCCAGGTTGAGGACGGTGTCCATCATCCCGGGCATGGAGAACTTGGCGCCCGAGCGCACCGACACGAGTAGCGGGTCGCTGGCGTCACCGATGGTCTTGCCCATGGCCTTCTCGAGCCGGGTGCGGGCTCCGGCCACCTCGGCGTCGAGCGCCTTGGGCCAGCCGGCGTCCATGTAGGCGCGGCAGGCGTCGGTCGAGATGGTGAAACCGGGCGGCACCGGGAGCTCGAGTACCGACGTCATCTCGGCCAGGTTGGCGCCCTTGCCACCGAGGAGGTCCTTGAGTTCCATGGGCGCTTGGGCGTGCTTGTGGTCGAAATCGAAGACGAACGGCATCGGGCCTCCTTGCCCTGGAACGGGCGAACCGCGTGTGCGAGCGCGGGTCACTCGTCGTGAGTGCCCCTCCCTCTTTGGGACGGGCCCGGCCAGCCTACTTTCCCTGCGACGAGGCTCCGGAGCGCTCGTCGGCGTTCGGAGGGCGCCCCGGACCATTGTGGGACGGCCGGGTGTCGCCCGTCACGGCGCCGCCGACGTGGTGTTGGAAGACCTCTTTGGCCTGGCGCATGAAGTCGCGCACGACGGCGAGCTCGTCGGCCTTGAAGCGCTGGGCCACCTGGCGCATCTCGTCGGCGACCGGCTGCTGCAGGCCGTCCAGGCGCTGCTGGGCGGCCGGGACGATTTCGACCCAGACCCGGCGCCGGTCCTCGGTGTCACGGCGCCGCGTCACCATGCCGGCCTCCTCGAGGCGGTCGAGGATGAAGGTGACCGCCCCGGTGGTGAGGCCGCTCTCCTCGGCCAGCCGGCCGGCGGTCATCGGGCCGTTGCGGCCGACCAGGTCGAGGCAGCGCATGTCGGTCCGGCTCAGCTTCAGCTTCTTGGCCATGCCCTCGTTGAACTCGGTGGCGGCGCCGAGGTACCCCATGATCTCGGCGCGCAGCTGCTGGGCCAGCTCCGATCGAGACCATTGTCTTGACATGTAAATAACTTTATCACTAAGTTTCTTTGGCAATGGCTAATTCTTCGCACGCATCCCTGGCGGTGGAGGCCCACGATCTGGTGAAGGTCTTCCCCCGCGGCAACGTCCGCGCCCTCGACGGGGTCTCCCTCCAGGTGGAGGCCGGCACCGTGCTCGGGTTGCTGGGCCCCAATGGCGCCGGCAAGACGACCGCGGTCCGCATCCTCTCGACCATCCTCGGCCCCGACTCGGGCCACGCCACGGTGCTCGGGCACGACGTGGTGGCCGAGGCCGAGACCGTGCGCCGCATCATCGGGCTGGCCGGGCAGTACGCCGCGGTCGACGAGAACCTCACGGGCCGCGAGAACATCCACATGGTGGCCCGTCTCTCCCACCTGAGCCGCAAGGTTGCCGCCCGACGGGCCAACGAGCTCCTCGAGGAGTTCGGGCTGAGCAATGCCGGCGACCGGGTGCTCAAGACCTACTCGGGCGGCATGCGCCGGCGGCTCGACCTGGCGGCCGCGCTGGTGGCCAACCCGCCCGTGCTCTTCCTCGACGAGCCGACCACCGGCCTGGACCCGCAGAGCCGTCAGGGCCTGTGGACCTCCATTGAGGAGCTGGTGCGGGAGGGCACGACCGTGCTCTTGACGACGCAGTACCTCGAGGAGGCCGACCGGCTGGCGCGCGACATCGTGGTGATCGACCACGGGCGCGTCATCGCCCAGGGGACGCCGGCGCAGCTGAAGGCCGAGCTGGGCACCTCCGTGGTCTCGGTGACGCTGGGCAACTACGAGGTCGTGGCGCAGGCGGTCGAGCTGCTGACGCCCATATCGGAGAAGGCACCGATCGTGGAGAACCTCATCGTCGAGCTGACGGTCAATGACGGGCCCAAGGCCGGGGCCGACGTGCTGCGCGCCCTCGACGCGGCGGAGATCCCCATCGCTGGCCTGGCACTGCGCGAGCCCAGCCTCGACGACGTCTTCTTGAGCCTCACCGGCCACAAGACGGTCATTGAGGAGGACGAGGAGCAGTCGACGAAACCGAAACGGGGCTTCGGCCGGGGCCGCAAGGACGCCGCGACGGACGGGAAGGATGCCGCATGACGACCACACTCACCGCACCACCACTCCTCGTGGACACAGAGACGCAAGGCAGTCGCCTGTCCTGGGCCGTGGCGGACATCATCACCATGGCGAAGCGCAACATCCTCGCCGTCATGCGGACGCCCGAGGCGCTGTTCTTCACGACGTTGCAGCCCATCATGTTCGTGCTGCTCTTCACCTACGTCTTCGGCGGGGCCATCCACGTCCCCGGCGGGCACTACATCTACTTCCTGATGCCCGGCGTCTTCGTGCAGACGGTCATCTTCGGTGCGATGAGCTCGGCGGCCGGGCTGGCCGAGGACCTGCACAAGGGCATCATCGAGCGCTTCCGGGCGCTGCCGATGAGCCGCTCCGCCGTGCTGGCCGGCCGCACCACCTCCGACCTGGTGCGCAACTTCTTCGTGATGATCCTGATCACCCTCGTCGGCTTCGCCGTGGGCTTCCGGATCGGCACCAACTTCGCGCTGTTCATCTGCGGGGCGCTGGTGATCCTCTTCTTCGCCTACGCGTTGAGTTGGGGCTTCGCCTACATCGGCCTGTCGGCGCCCAACGCCGAGACGGCACAGGTCATGGTCTTCCCGCTGATCTTCCCGCTGCTGTTCGCCTCGTCGGCCTTCGTGCCCGTGGCGTCGATGCCCGGGTGGCTGCAGGCCTTCGCCGAGCACCAGCCGGTCACCCAGGTCGTCAACGCCGCCCGCTCGCTGATGGTGGGCGGCCCGCTCAACGACCCGGGAGCGGTGTGGGCGGCCCTGCTGTGGTCGGCCGGGCTGCTGGTGGTGCTGGCGCCGATTGCGGTGCGCAAGTACCGCAAGGTGGCCTGAGGCCCGGCCCTATTCCTCGCCGGTGCGGCGGCGCAGCTCGCTGAGCAGCTCGGGGATGGGGACGCGCACCTGGTCGGTCGTGTCGCGGTCGCGCACGGTGACGGCATTGTCCTCGAGGGAGTCGAAGTCGACGGTGACGCACCACGGCGTCCCCACCTCGTCCTGGCGCCGGTAGCGCTTGCCGATGCCCTGGGTCACGTCGTAGTCGCACATGAAGTGCGGCTGCAGGGTCTTGAGCACCTGGCGGGCCAGCGGCTCGAGCGTGTCCTTCTTCGACAGCGGGAGCACGGCCACTTGATAAGGAGCGAGGCGCCAGTGCAGGCGCAGCACCGTGCGGGCCTCTCCCCCGACCTCGTCCTCGTCGTAGGCGGCGAGCAGGAAGGCCATCATGGTGCGGGTGGCACCGGCGGCCGGCTCGATCACATAGGGCGTGTAGCGCTCGTTGGTCTGGGGGTCGAAGTAGTCGAGCTTCTCGCCCGAGGCCTTGGCGTGGGCGGTCAGGTCGAAGTCGCCCCGGTTGGCGATGCCCTCCAGCTCGTCCCAGCCCCAGGGGAAGAGGAACTCCACGTCGGCCGTGCCGCGCGAGTAGTGCGAGAGCTCGCTCTCCTCGTGGTGGCGCAGGTGCAGCTTGTCGGCCGGGATGCCGAGGTCGAGGTACCAGTTCATGCGCTCTTCGAGCCAGTACTCGAACCACTTCTGGGCCTCGTCGGGCGGGACGAAGTACTCCATCTCCATCTGCTCGAACTCGCGCGTGCGGAAGACGAAGTTCTGCGGCGTGATCTCGTTGCGGAAGGACTTGCCGACCTGGGCGATGCCGAAGGGCGGCTTCTTGCGCGTCGTCCCGAGCACGTTGGCGAAGTTGGTGAACATGCCCTGCGCCGTCTCGGGGCGCAGGTAGGCCACGTGACCCTCGTCCTCCACGGGCCCGGCGTGGGTCTTGAACATCAGGTTGAAGGCCCGGGCCTCGGTGAGGTCCTTGGAGCCGCAGTTGGGGCAGACGCCGTCGATCTTGTCCTCGCGCCAGCGCTCGTGGCAGTTCTTGCAGTCGACCAGGGGGTCGGTGAAGGTGGCCAGGTGGCCCGAGGCGGCCCAGACGGCGGGCGGGCCGAGGATGGCGGCGTCGAGGCCGACCACGTCGACGCGCTCCTGCACCATGGCGCGCCACCAGGCGTTCTTGACGTTGCGCAGCATGTTGACCCCGAGCGGGCCGTAGTCGTAGGTGGAGCGGAAGCCGCCGTAGATCTCGGCCGAGGGGAAGATGAAGCCGCGGTGGCGGCACAGCCGCACCACCTTCTCCATCAGGTCGTCGGTGGCGGCCTGGGGCGCCTCGGCGGTCTCTGTCATCGGTGCAGGATACCGGAGCGGATTCTGGCGCTGACCTCGTTGGCCAGCAGCCGGCCCCGCAGCGTCAGCACGGCGCGGTCGTCGCCATCCTCGCGTCGGACGCGCTCGACGAGACCGTCGAGCTCCTCGGGACGCTCCAAGGCGTCCCAGGGCACGCCGCGGGGCGTGCGCAGCGAGAGCGTGAGGGCCTCGAACTCCTGCTGCTCGGGCGTGAGCTCCTCGCGGGCGGCCTCGGCCGAGCGGCCGGCGCTGACGGCGTCGATGTAGCGGTCGGGCGTGCGCACGTTCCACCAGCGCGTGCCGGAGCGGTGCGAGTGGGCGGCCGAGCCGATGCCGACGTAGTCGCCCTGCTCCCAGTAGAGGTGGTTGTGCCGGCACTCGTGGCCGGGGCGGCACCAGTTGGAGATCTCCTCCCAGTGGTAGCCGGCGGCGGTGAGGACGGCCTCGGCCCGCTCGTAGCGCGCCGCCTCGACGTCGTCGTCGGGATGGCGGGCGTGGTCGGCGGCCAGCGGGGTGCCGGGCTCGACGGTGAGGCCGTAGGCGCTCAGGTGCGGCGGCGGATGCTCGAGGCCGAGGACGTGGTCGAGCGTGGCGGCCCAGTCGTCGTCGGTCTCCCTGGCGGCGCCGAAGATCAGATCGAGGTTCCAGGTGGCGAAGCCGGCGTCGTGCACCGCGGCGGCGATGGTCTCGGCGGCGTGCGGCACGTTGCGCCGGCCCAGGCCGGCCAGCACGTGGGCCTGGGTGGACTGCAGGCCGAAGGAGACGCGGGTGACGCCGGCGCGGCGGTAGGTGGCGAGGTGGGCCTCGTCGGCGTCCTCGGGATTGCACTCGACGGTGACCTCGGCGCTGGGCGCGCGCGGGATGGCGTCGAGGATGCGGGTCAGGGTGTCGGGGTGGAGGCGGGAGGGGGTGCCCCCTCCGAAGAAGATCGACGCCGGCAGCGCGAGATCGGCTGCCCCGAAGGTGCGTTGCAGTTCGAGGACGCAAGCGTCGGCGTAGCGCTCCATGAGATGGTCGCGGTCGGTGTAGGTGGCGAAGGCGCAGTAGTCGCAGCGCTCCCGGCAGAACGGGACGTGGACGTAGACGCCGAAGGGGGTCAAAGCCCCGCAGTCGAGCGCACCGAGCGGATGCGCCGGTCGAGATGCGCCTCCATCGCCTCCGTGGCCAGCTCGGCCACCTCGTCCGCCGCCTGCGGTGGCGGCCCCGACAGCACCGCCGCCAGGTCCCCGCCCAGGATCCTTCGCAGCAGCACCAGCGCCCCCGGGCTCATGTGCCGCCCGCTCCGATGGGACCGGCACAACGTCCCCCCCGCCACCAGGTCGAACGCCACCAGCTCCACCACGCCGTCCGGCTCGCCGCACGAGGCACACTCATCGAGCACCGGCCCCGCCCCTTCGAGGACAAGCGCCTTCAAGAAGAACGAGGGCGTGACGAGCGTCGGGTCCGCGCTCTCCGTGGCCAGGGCGGTGAGGGCTCCCACCAGCATGGAGTACAGGCGTGGGTCCGGATGGCGTTCCTGGGCCATCTGATCACTCACCTCGAGCAGCGCGATGCCTCTCGGCATGCGGTCGAGGCTCTCCCGGATGGGGCGGAACGCGTTCACGACCTCCACCTGGTTCACGATGTCGAGGTCGCCCCTCCCCTGCCACAGGAGGAGGTCGGTCTGGGTCAACGGCTCGAGCCGCCCGCCGAACTTGGACGTGGTCTTGCGGATGCCCTTGGCCACGGCCCGGACCTTGCCGTGGCGCTCGGTCAGGAAGACGATGATCTTGTCGGCCTCGCCCAGGCGGTAGGTGCGCAGGACGACGCCCTTGTCGCGGAAGAGGCTCACGTGGTGGTTGATTTGGTGTGGGTGGGCTCGGACTCGTTGCGGTGGGCAGGGTCGAGGGGGCAGTAACGCTCGCCCTTGCGCTCGGCCTCGGCCACGGCCCGGCGGGCGTCCGCGGCCCGGTCGGCGGCCAGGTTCTGGGCCTCCTGGGCGGCGCGGACACGGTCCATCGCCTTCTTCCCGTGCGAGTGGCGGCCGTAGAGGGCGTTGCCGGCGGCGACCAACGCGGCGATGACGATGAAGGCGACAACGGCCGCGCCGGCTCCGGCATGCCCCTCGGTGACGACCGCGATGACGAAGACGGCGACCAGGGCGATGCCGACCGCAATGGCGATCCGGCTGAACGTCCTCACTCCCCCATTCTCGCATCCGGGCGGGCGTTGTCAGGCCGGGGCGGGGCCGGGCACGGGTCCGGCGCCGGGTGGGCGTGGGTCCGGGTCTGGGTTGGCGCAACCCCTGTACATTTGGCCTGGGCGGACGACCGAGCCCGACCGGGCGCGTCCCGGGGCTCGAGACAAGGGGCAATCACGTGAACGATCTCATCTGGAGCTTCTCGCCATGGGTGCTGTTCCTCCTGGCGAACCGGTTCACCTCGTTCTCCGGGGCCGTCGCCCTGGGCCTGGTGGCGGGCCTTGTCGTGGCCGCCCGGGCCATCGGCCACCACCACCTGCACCTGCTCGACGTGGCCAGCGTCCTTTATTTCACCGGCCTGGGGCTGGCGCTCGAGATCGTGCACCCGACGAGCGTCGTCTACTGGTCCCGGTACGCGCAGGCGGGGTCGCACGCGTTCTTGACCCTGATCGTGCTCGGGTCGGTCGTGATCGGCCATCCCTTCACCGAGTCGTACGCCAAGGAGACCACGCCGAAGGAGGTCTGGGGCACCGCGCAGTTCCGCGCCGTGAACCGCCAGATCTCGTTGGTCTGGGGCCTGGCCTTCCTGGTGGGGACGATCTCGCTGATCATCGCCGGGAGCGTGACCGGGCGTCCGTTCCTGCTCCGGATCCTCATCCCCTTCGGGGCGCTCGCCTATGCCTACTCGTACACGCAGCGGGTCATCACGGCCCGGCGCGGGGCGGCGGCTGGAGCGGCCGGAGCTGCCGGGGCGGCGGGGACTGCTGGTGGGGCGGCGGGAGGTGCGGCTCCGGGAACCGGGTCCGGCGGCGGGGCGGAGCCGGCTGACCCCACCACCTAAGGGTTGACGGCTCCGAAGCGGCGCACGCGGCGCTGGTAGTCGATGACCGCCTCGTAGAGGTGGCGGCGGCGCATGTCGGGCCAGAGGATCTCGGGGAAGACCAGCTCGCTGTAGGCGATCTCCCACAGCAAGAAGTTCGAGATGCGCGTCTCGCCCGACGTGCGGATCACCAGGTCGGGATCGGGCATGTCGGGGAAGTAGAGGTGGCGGCGGATGGCCTTCTCGTCGATCTTGTTGGCGGGGGTTCCCTCTTCGACCAGTGCACGCACCGCGTCGATGATCTCGGCCCGGCCGCCGTAGTTGAACGCCATCGTCATCACCATGCGCCGGTTGTGCTTGGTCAGCTCAATCGACTCGTCCATCCGCTTGAGCACCCGACGGGGCACGCGCCAGTCCCTGCGGCCGGCGAAGCGGATCTGCACGCCCTTCTCGTTGAGCTCGTCGCGGCGGCGCATGAGGAGCGACTGGTTGAAGTTCATGAGGTAGCGCACCTCGTCGGGCGGGCGCCGCCAGTTCTCGGTGGAGAAGGCGTACAGGGTGATCCACTTGATGCCGATCTCGAGGGCGCCGTTCACCACATCGAGCAGGGCGGTCTCCCCGGCGCCGTGCCCTTCGGTCCTGGGCAGCCCCCGCGCGCTGGCCCAGCGCCCGTTCCCATCCATGACACAGGCGACGTGGACGGGGACCCGGGAGAGATCGAGCTCGGGCGGCACCGGGTCAGGCGTGGCCGGGTCGGGCGTGGCGCCGTTGTGCGGGACTTGGACCTGGTCCTGGCCCTGGTTCCGCCCCCGGACACCCCCCGGGTCGCGGACGGCAGAGGTCACCGGATGAACCTACCGCGACCTACCCCACCCCGAGTTCTGGCACGGCTCTGGCACGGGCTCTGGCACGGGGGATGCCTTTCGTGTTCAAGTGTCTCACCCCGGCCAGGCGGTGCGGGGTGGAGGATCAAGGAGGAACCCCATGTCCGAGCCCGGTGCTGCACCCCGCCCCGACACCAATGACATGTTCGCCGTGCACGGTGTCTTCCGGGACACCCTCGGTGCCGCACCCACGCTGGTCGGGGGCATCGCTCCCGGTGACGCGGAGCGGGTGGCGCTGATCGCCAACTACTACGAGAACATCCTGTCGTTCCTGCACGCGCACCACGACGGCGAGGAGCTTCTGGTGTTCCCGCTGCTGAAGGAGCGGTGCGACGGCGCGGCCGAGCTGATCGACCACATGGCCGAGCAGCACCACGAGGCGCTGGCCCTCCTGGAGCAGGCCAACGCGGCGCTGGCGGCGTGGCCGGGTGGCGATGCCGCGGCTCAGAAGTTGACCCAAGAGCGGCTGGACGACCTGTGCTCGCACCTGAACGAGCATCTCGCGGAGGAGGAGTCGAAGGTCCTGCCCCTGGCGGGCGAGTACCTCTCCATGCAGGAGTGGGGTGCGCTGCCGGGACACGGCATGGCGGCCTTCGGTGGCGACAAGATCTGGCTCATCCTCGGGCTCATTCGTGAGCGCATGAACGACGACCAGCGGGCGCAGATGCTCGCCCACATGCCGCCGCCGGCGCTCGAGATGTGGAGCGGGTTCGGCGAGCAGGCCTTCAAGGACTACTCCGCCGTCGTCGAGGTCGCGGTCGTCAACCACGCCTGAGCGGGGCGGCTGTCGGCCGGGCGGGGCCGGGACCGGGGCCGGGACGAGGCGCGAGACACCACGGCGGTAGCGTCATCTCCGATGACGGACGAGGACTTCGACTCCTTTGACGAGCCGGACGGGCTCGACGAGCTCGATGTCTTCGGCTCGTCCGGTGGATCCGAGGCCGATGCCCGCCAGGCCGGCGATGACGGCGTGAGCGGGCTGGACAAGATCACGGCGCAGATGTCGGGCGGC
>DATBAO010000050.1:0-7533 GCA_036271495.1 Acidimicrobiales bacterium | reverse complement strand
TCGCCGATCTCGGTGTCGGCCGCCGAGATGGAGGCCACCTGGGCGATCTGGCCCTTGGACTCGGTCTCCTTGGCGATGCCGTGGATGGAGCCGACGGCGATCTCGACTGCCGCCTCGATGCCCCGCTTGAGCGCCATCGGGTTGGCCCCGGCGGCGACGTTGCGCAGGCCCTCGCGGACCATGGCCCAGGCCAGGACGGTGGCCGTCGTGGTGCCGTCACCGGCGACGTCGTCGGTCTTCTTGGCGACTTCCTTGACCAGCTCGGCGCCGATCCTCTCGAACGGGTCCTCGAGGTCGATCTCCTTGGCGATGGAGACGCCGTCGTTGGTGATCGTCGGAGCGCCCCACTTCTTGTCGAGCACCACGTTGCGGCCCTTCGGGCCGAGGGTGACCCGGACCGCATCCGCCAGCTTGTTCATGCCGGTCTCCAGGCCGCGGCGGGCGTCCTCCTGGAAGGCGATGATCTTGGCCATCTGGTGTATTCCTCCGTTAGCACTCTCGTCTTGTGAGTGCTAATAGGTAATCACCTTAAAGCCTCAGGCGCAAGGGCGACGCGCCCCGCGCTTCCCGCCCCCGACCAGCCCGGGGCCGGACCTGGTCCGGCCGGGCCCGAGGGCTCGAACCCGACCCCGGGGCGTCAGCCCCCGGCGACGGCGGGCACGATGGAGAGGGTCTGGCCCGGTGTGACGGGCGTGGCCAGGCCGTCGAGGAAGCGGACGTCCTCGTCGGCCAGGAAGACGTTGACGAAGCGGCGCAGATTGCCCTCATCGTCGAAGAGCCGCTCGGCCAGCCCGGGGTGGGCGGCGTCCACGGCCTTGAGGACCTCGCCGACGGAGGAGCCCTCGGCCTGAATTTCGCCTGCTCCCCCGGTGAGGGTGCGGAGCTGGGCGGGAATGCGGACGGACACGCTCATCGGGGGGTCTCCTTGGTCTCGTGGGCGTCCATCGCAGCGTCGAAGGCGTCCAGGGTAGGGGCGATGGTCGCCGTGGGGGCGCTGCCCGGCTCACCGGCCAGGGCCTCCACCGTCTTGAGCCCGTGCCCGGTGACCAGGGCCACCACGCGCTCGTCGTGGCGGATGGCCCCCGAGGCGGCCAGCTTGCACAGCGTGGCGATGGTCACCCCGCCGGCGGTCTCGGCGAAGATGCCCTCGGTGCGGGCCAACAGGCCGATGGCGTCGACGATCTCGCTGTCGGTCACGGCGGCACACGAGCCGCCCGTCTTGCGGATGACGTCGAGGGCGTACCAGCCGTCGGCCGGATTGCCGATGGCCAGCGACTTGGCGATCGTCTTGGGCTTGACCGGCCGGATGGCGTCGCTGCCCGACAGGAAGGCCTCGGCCACCGGCGAGCAGCCCAGGGCCTGGGCGCCCGACACGCGCACCGAGGGCACCTCGGGCAGCAGCCCCACCTTGCCGAGCTCGGCGAAGCCCTTGTCCACCTTGGTCAGCTGGCTGCCCGACCCGATGGGGACCACCACGTGGTCCGGGGCCTGCCAGCCCAGCTGCTCGGCGATCTCGAAGGCCAGCGTCTTGGAGCCTTCGGCGTAGTACGTGCGTACGTTGACGTTGACGAAGGCCCAGCTCGGGCGCTCGCTGGTCAGCTCGGCGCAGAGGCGGTTGACGTCGTCGTAGTTGCCCTCGACGGCGATCACCGTGCCCCCGTAGACGGCGGTCATGGTGACCTTGGCCGTCTCGAGGTCGTGCGGGATCAGGACGACCGAGTCCATCCCGGCCCGGGCGGCGTGTGCCGCCACCGAGTTGGCCAGGTTGCCGGTCGAGGCGCAGGCGGCCACCTTGAAGCCGAGCTGACGGGCCTTGGTGAGGGCGACCGAGACCACGCGGTCCTTGAAGGAGCCGGTGGGGTTGGCGGTGTCGTCCTTGATCCACAGCTCGCCCAGCCCGAGCTCGGCGGCCAAGCTGTCGGCCCGCACCAGCGGGGTGAAGCCGGCGCCGAGGTCCACCGGCGTGGCGTCGTCGACCGGGAGCAGGTCCCGGTAGCGCCAGATGGAACGGGGCCCGGACTCGATGCGCTCCCGGGTGACGGTGGCGCCGATCCGCTCGTAGTCGTAGGCGACCTCGAGCGGGCCGAAGCAGTAGTCGCAGACGTGCAGCGCCTCGGCGGGGAAGGCACGCTGACACTCACGACAACGCAGCCCAGTGACAAAATCGACCATCGGTCCTCCTCATCGATCGGGCATTGGCACCAGGTGCTTTCGCACAGGTTGCCGCGACGTCGACGGGCCCGTCCCTCAGTCGCTCTGGATGATGCATCAATGGTAGCCCGCCCGGGCCGGCCGACTCAACGCAGCGCGGCTGCTTGAATCGGGGGCGTGGCGCACACCTCTCACCACGGTGATTTCCCCACCGGGGCGCTCCTCGAGGCCAAGGCCAGGACCGGCCGGACCGTCTCGGTCTGCATCCCGGCCCGCGACGAGGGCTCGACCGTGGGCTCGGTCGTGCGGGCCGTCGTCCAGCCCTTCCTGGCCGCCCACGGCGGGAACGGCCTGGTCGACGAGGTCATCGTCCTGAACGACGGCTCGCTCGACGACACCGCCGAGCAGGCCCGCGACGCCGGGGCGATGGTGGTGGCGGGGCCCGGCGGGGCGGGCGGCAAGGGCCAGGCCATGGCGGCGGCGCTGGCCGCCTCGACCGGTGACATCGTCGCCTACCTCGACGCCGACGTGGCCAACACGACGCCGGCCTTCGTGACCGGGCTCCTCGGGCCGCTGCTCACCACCGACCACATCGCGCTCGTGAAGGGCTTCTACCGGCGGCCCCTGCACGGCGACCCGACCGGCGGCGGGCGGGTGACCGAGCTGGTGGCCCGCCCCGTGCTCGAGCTGCTCTTCCCCGAGCTGTCCTGGGTGCGCCAGCCCCTGGCCGGAGAGACGGCGGCCCACCGCTGGGTCTTCGAGAAGCTCGGCTTCGCCGGCGGCTACGGCGTCGAGCTCGGGCTGCTCATCGACGTGGCCCAGCAACTCGGGCCCGACCGCCTGGCCCAGGTCGACCTGGGCGAGCGCATCCACCGCAACCGGCCGCTGCACGAGCTGCGGCCCCAGGCGGTCGACGTGCTGCGCGCCGCACTCGACCGCGTGGAGCCGTCGAAGCTGCCGCCGCGCCCGTCGTGACCGCTCGGGTCGCAGCGTGAGCGGCACCATCGTCGTCTCCAACCGGGGGCCCCTCACCTTCCGCACCGATACCGGCGGCGGCCTCGTCCCCGTGCGGGCCGCCGGTGGGCTGGCCTCGTCGCTGCACCGGATTCTGGCCGGGACCGGCACGACGTGGGCCTCGGTGACGATGGGGGCGGCGGACCGCGAGGCGGTCGCCCAGGGCCTCATGCACGAGGACGGGCTCCAGCTCGTCCCGGTCGTCGTCGACGACGAGACCTACCGGCAGGCCTACGACGTGGTAGCCAACACCACGCTCTGGTACTGCCACCACCACCTGTTCGACCTCCCCCACCGGCCCCGCTTCGACCGCCACTGGCGCGTGGCCTGGGAGGGCTACCGGGCCTACAACCGGGCCATGGCCGACGTCGTGGGGAGCCGGGCCGGCGAGGGCGATGCCGTCTTCGTGCAGGACTACCACTTCTCGCTCCTCGGCCGCATGCTGGCCGAGGAGCGCCCGGACCTGCGCACGGTGCACTTCTTGCACACGCCGTTCGCCGCGCCCGACATGCTCGCCGTGCTGCCCGACGACGTCGTGGCCGAGTTGCTCGACGGCATGGCCGGCTACGCGGCCTGTGGCTTCCACTGCCACCAGTGGGAGGCCGGCTTCGTGGACTGTTACGCCGCCGCCGGGCGGCCCGCCCCGCCGACCTTCGTGGCGCCGCTCGGCCCCGATGCCGGCGTGCTCGAGGAGGAGGCGGCGGCACCCGCCTGCACCGATGCGGTGGCGGCGCTGCGCGCCGAGGTGGGCGGGCGCCGCATCATCGCCCGAAGCGACCGCATGGAGCCCTCGAAGAACATTGTGCGGGGGATGCTCGCCGTCGAGGAACTGCTGACCGCGCACCCCGAGTGGCGCGGCCGGGTGGTGCACGTCGCGCAGGCGTACCCCAGCCGGCAGGGCCTGGCCGAGTATCTCGCCTACGCCGCCGACGTGGAGCACACGGCGGCCCGCATCAACCACGCGTTCGGCTCCGACGACTGGACGCCCATCGCGCTGTCGGTCGAGGACGACTGGGCCCGTTCCCTCGCCGCGTTGACGTTGTCGGACGTGCTGCTGGTCAACCCGGTGCGCGACGGCCTCAACCTCGTGGCCAAGGAAGGCCCGCTGCTCAACGCGGCCGACGGCGTGCTCGTGCTGTCCCGTCAGGCCGGGGCGTGGGAGGAGCTCGCACTCGAGGGCCACGGGGCGCTCGGGGTCAACCCCTTCGATGTCGCCGCCACCGCCGACGCGCTGCACGACGCGCTCACCATGGAGGCGTCGGAACGGACGGCGCGTGCCTCGGCCCTGCGGACGGCGGTGCGGGGGCGGACCGCCGCCGACTGGTGGGCCGACCAGCTGGTGGCCGCCGGAAGCTGAACGACTCGGCGCGGCGCGTCAGGCGGCGTGCGCGCCGGCCGCCGCGGCCAGGTCCTGCAGCAGTGCCACCGCGCCGGTGGCGCCGGGCACGGTCAGGTCGGCGGCGTCGGCCACGGCGGCCGGGCTCTCCGTGTCGACCGCGGCGACCCGCACGACGGTGAACGGCGTGTCACCCGGTGCGGCATCACGCAAGGCACCGAGCGCGGCGAAGGCGGGCAGGTCACCGACGTCATCGCCGAAGGCGGCCGCCGCCCGCAACGGCTCACCGGCCGCGTCATGCTCGGCCACGAGGGCTCGGACGACGGTGCCCTTGTCCACATTGAGCGGGGGGCGCAGTTCGCGCTCATGCCGTCCCTGGACGACCAGCAGGTCGCGCGCCGCGTGCTGGCGCTCGACGAAGTTGAGCACCCAGTCCTTGTGCTCGGGCGCGCGCCGCCAGTGCAGCGTCACCGTGAGGCCTTTCGGCTCGACGTACACCCCTTCGGGAGCGGCGGCCATCGCCTCCGCGACCACCTCGTCGATCACCGAGGCCCAGGTGTCGTGCGCCGGCCCCCGCAGGGCGCGTTCGAGCCCGTAGAGGCCGGCCAGCGTGACGCCGGGCGGCGCACCGAACACGTCGGCCAGGAAGGCGGTCGGACGGCCCGAGATCACCGCGACCAGCGCGAAGGCATCGGCGAGCCCGGCCACCAGGGCGGGAACACCCGGGAGCGGCACCGCCTCTCGCGGGTCCTTCACGATGGCGGCCAGCGTCCCGTCGAAGTCGAGGAACAGCGCGCCGCGTGCCGGCTCGTCGGCCATGGGACGCAGCAACGCCGGCAGGCGCGCCATGGCGTCGCCGTCGGCAGGCAATGTCAGGTGGTCGTGGTGGTCGACGAGGCCAGGTCCGAGCCGATGACCACGACCACGTCGACACCGGTGACACCCGTGACCGGCATGGCCGTCGTCTGCGGCAACACCTGCGCCGGCTTGACGCCGATGGTGGTGGCGATGGACGCCGCCTGCTGTTGTTGACCGGCGGCGTAGTAGACGGCCGACGTGGCCTCGGTGGTCGACGCGTCGACCGGGGTCTTCATCGTCCAGCCGCCGGCACCGATGACCGTCGAGAAGTGCGCCGCCAAACCGTTCACACCGGTGGCGTTGGCCACGGCGACCGTGGTGGCGCTCGGGGCCGCCGTCGTGGTCGTGGTCCCCTTGTGGCCGGCCTTGGTCGTGGTCGTGCGCGCCGCCGTGGTCGTGGTCGTCGAGACGGCAGCGCCGCCGCCCGCCACCGTCGTCGTGGTGCCCGCGCTCGCTGCTGTCGTCGTTGTGGTGGCGGGCGTACTGCTCACGCTCGGACGCGTCCCGACCGACACCAGGACCGCCACCGCCACGACGAAGAGGATCAGGACAGCCGCCGCCCGCACGATCGAGAGCGAGCCGGACGATCCTGTCCCGGACGGTGGTGTCTGCGACTGGTCGTCATCCATGTGAGGTCCAGCCTGCCCCGGCACCCCGCCCGAAGCAAGCCTTTCCGCTGGTCGGGCGGGCGGGGGGCGTGCAGGCCCGTAGCCTGGGACGCAGCGCCCGAGTCACGGGGTCCGGCAGGGATCCGAAGTCACGGCGTGTTCCATCCCGCAATGACGATGCCTGCTTCGTAGGCCAAGACGACTGCCTGCACCCGGTCGCGTAACCCCAATTTGTTGAGTATGCGCGTGACGTGGGTCTTCACCGTGGTCTCGCCCACGACCAGATGGTCTGCGATCTCCTGGTTCGACCACCCGCGCGCGAGGAGCAGCAGCACTTCTCGCTCTCTCGGGCTGAGGCGCTCCATCCCGGGCACCGACGGTGCAGCAGCGCGAGGGGCGGTGAATTCCGCAATCAACCGCTGAGTCACGCTTGGGGCAAGCAGGGCGTCACCGCGACACACCATGCGGATCCCAGCAGTGAGCTGCTCGGGTGGCACGTCCTTCAACAGGAATCCGCTCGCGCCGGCCCGCAGTGCGTCGTAGACGTACTCGTCGAGGTCGTAGGTCGTCAGGATGACGACTCGAGTCGAACTCGGCCCACTGGCAATGATTCTGCGGGTCGCCTCTATCCCGTCAACGCCGGGCATCTGGATGTCCATCAGCACGACATCGGGTTGGGTTGCACGGGCCTGTTCGACAGCTTCGAGGCCCGTTGCTGCTTCGGCGACGACCTCGATGTCAGGCTGTGCCGACAGGATCAACTGGAAGCCGGCACGAACCAATTGCTGGTCATCGGCAATCAGCACGCGAACCGTCATCAGGCCTCCCGCTCGAGCGTGACGAATCCTCGACGTGATCGGGCGTCCGCCACCAGGTCCCGTCCGAGCCCCCCGCCCACGTCTGGGCCTGGGCCAGCCACCCTGAGGACTCCGAGGATGTCCCGCATCCGGCCCAGCGCGTGACGACCGGTGTCCTCAATGACGCCCACGACATCCTTCATCGATTCGGACTCGGAATACGTTCGGGTCTGGGCGGCTTCGGCCTGAACGATCATGGTGGTGACATCACTGGCCACCAGGAGATCGAGGTCTTGGGCGATCGCGGCACGCTGTTCGGCGATTGCCAGCTGCGATCGTTCAGAACCCTGGCTCTCAAGACGACCGATGGCGGCGGTCAGGTCGAGGTGGAGACGCCGGTAGCTGCGCAGCACCCGCCCGACGACCCACACGATTCCGGCCATGATCGCTGCACCGGCAAGAGCCGAAGGCGGGGCGTGGGCGGTGACGCCGGCGGTCACCATGCCCGCCTGCCACACCACCAACCCAGCCACCGCCCGCCTTCGGCTCTCCCAGGCCGCCACGGTGTACACCGGGACGACCAGGACATACGTGCCGGTCAGGGTGGCGGTCCGGACCGAGTCCAACCCTCCATGGAGCAGGAGCGCCAGTGCCCCGACCGCGATGACGAACAGCAGAGGCCAGCGCCGCCGCCAGATGCCGAGAGCCGCCATGGCTCCGACGACAACCATGTTCAACGCCAACGAACCATGGCGACTGGCACTGGTGA
>DATBAO010000049.1:0-9907 GCA_036271495.1 Acidimicrobiales bacterium | reverse complement strand
GACGTCGTCCGCCTGGTCGGCCGCTCGTTCAAGAAGCGCGGCATCGAGGTCGTCACGGGAGTCCAGGTCGACCGCCACGACGTGAAGGAGGATGGCAGCCACACGACGTTGAAGGCGGGTGACATCACCTGCGAGGTCGAGACCATCGTGGTGTCGGTGGGCCGGCGTCCGCGCACCGAGGGACTCGTGGCCGAGGGCGTGCCGGTCGAGATAGACCCCAGAGGCTTCGTCGTCGCCGACGAGTACCAGCGCACCGCCGTTCCGGGCGTCTGGGCCGTGGGCGACATCGTCGCCGGCACGCCGCAGTTGGCCCACGTGGGATTCGCCGAGGCGATCGTGGCCGTGAAGACCATGCTGGACGAGCCGGCGGTGCCGGTCGACTACGGCAAGGTGCCCTGGGCCATCTACTGCCGGCCCGAGGTGGCTTTCTGCGGCATGACCGAGGCGCAGGCCAAGGAGGCCGGCATCCCGGTGGTGACCAAGAAGGACCCCTATGGCGGCAACAGCCGGGCGCAGATCATCGGCGACACCGAGGGTGTCGTGAAGATCATCGCCGAGCAGCGGCCCGACGGGACGGCCGGCCGCATCCTGGGCGTGCACCTCTGCGGCCCCTGGGTGACCGAGCAGCTCGGGGCCGGGTACCTGGCCGTCAACTGGGAGGCATTCCCCGAGGAGGTTGCGCACTTCATTCAGCCGCACCCCTCACTGTCCGAGACATTCGGTGAGACCATGCTCGCGTTGAGCGGAAGGGGACTGCACGTTGGCTGACGTGATGATGCCGCAACTGGGCGAGACGGTGACCGAAGGGACCATCACCCGCTGGATGAAAGCGGTCGGCGACCCGGTGGAGCGGGACGAGCCGCTCTTCGAGGTCTCGACAGACAAGGTCGACTCCGAGGTGCCCTCGCCCGCCGCGGGCGTGCTCAGCGAGATCCTCGTCCCCGAGGGCGAGACGGTCGAGGTGGGCGTGAAGCTGGCCGTGATCGGCGACGGTGCCGGCGACGGGGCCGGCGCTGGGGCCACCCAGGCCGCCCCGGACACGGCCGCTGCCCCGGCGGCTGCCCCGGCGCCCGAACCGGCACCGGCGCCGGCTCCACCACCGCAAGCCGCGACACCGCCACCGCCCCCACCTCCGCCGCCTCCCGCTCCGGCACCAGCACAGGCACCGGCTGCCGCCGAGACCAACGGCGATGGCAGCGAGACGTCCGTGCTGTCGCCCATGGTGCGCCGCTTGTTGAGTGAGAACGGGATCAGCGACACCGAGGTGACCGGCACCGGTTCGGGTGGACGGATCACCCGTGACGACGCGCTGCGGGCCGTCGACGCACGCCGCGCCGCCGCCCCGACGGCGCCTGCCCCTGCTCCCGCCGCCGCACCGGCTCCCCCGACCGCACCGACCGCACCGCTCGTCCAGAGCGCGCCGGCCGCCCCTGTCGCACGGGCGCCGCAGGCACCGTCTGTCTCCATGGCCCAGTTCCGCGCCGCCGGCGACCAGATCGTGCCGTTCTCCAACATGCGCCGACGCACGGCCGAGCACATGGTGCGTTCCAAGGCGACGTCGCCCCACGCGTTCATCGCCAACGAAGTCGACTTCGAGAGCGTCGAGCGCGTGCGCAAGGCCTGGAGTGAGCGCTTCAAGGCGGAGGAGGGCTTCGCCCTGACGTACCTGCCCTTCGTGGCACGGGCGGCGGTGGAGGCGTTGCGCGACTTCCCGTTGCTCAACGCGTCCGTCGTCGACGACTCGCTGCTGGTGCACGCCGAGGTGAACCTCGGCATTGCGGTCGACCTCTCGCACGAGGGCCTGATCGTGCCCGTCATCCACCGGGCCGAAGAGGTCACGCTGCGTGGCGTGGCCCGGCGCATCCGCGACCTGGCCGAGCGGGCCCGCGGTCGCCAGCTCAACGCGGACGACATCGCGGGCGGGACGTTCTCCATCACAAACGACGGTCCGTTCGGTACCTACTTCACGGTCCCGATCATCAACCAGCCCCAGGTGGCGATCCTGGCCACGGACGGCATCGCCCGCCGGCCGGTGGTCGTCACGCAGCCCGACGGGTCCGAGTCCATCGCCATTCACTCGACCGGGATCCTCGGCGTCAGCTGGGACCACCGGGCGGTCGACGGCGCCTACGTGTCGCTGTTCCTGCGCAAGGTGGCGGATCTGCTCGGCAGCCGCGACTGGGCTGCGGAGCTCTAAGGCCAGGGCGGCGGTGCTGCGCGTCCGCTCACTGGGGACGGTTCCGTATCACGAGGGGTATGCCCTCCAGCACGCCCTGGCGACCGAGGCGGCCGACGACTACCTGCTCGTGCTGCAGCACCCGCACACCTACACCCTTGGTGCGCACGCCGACGAGCGCCACGTGCTGGTCGACCCGGCGACCGTCGGGGCCGTGCTGGAGCGCACCGACCGCGGGGGCGACGTCACGTATCACGGGCCGGGCCAGCTGGTGGCCTATCCGATCGTCACCGTGCCCGACGACCCGGCCTCGGGGCCCGCGCACGTGCACCGGCTGGAGCAGGTCGTCATCGCGACCCTGGCCGACCTCGGTCTGACCGGGGCCACCAGCGAGGACGAGTACCCCGGCGTGTGGCTCGACGCCGGCACTCCGCAGGCCCGCAAAATCGCCGCCATCGGGGTGCGGACACTGCGCACCGCCCCGGGGCGACGCCGCACGCTGCACGGGATGGCGTTGAACGTGGAGTCGGACCTCGCCATGTTCGGCCACATCGTGCCGTGCGGCATCGCCGATCGCGGCGTGACGTCGCTGCGCGCCGAGGGGATCGACGTCCCGTTCGGTGCGGTGGTCGACGCGTTCGTGGCCCGCGCCACTGCAGCCTTCGGCCCGGGGAGCGTCGAGCGCTTCGACGTGGTGGAGGGCCCGGCCGGCGTGCGGGGCGCTTCGACCGAAGAGGAGCGCCCGCTCTTGCGGCGCCTCCGCCAGGCGGGGGTGGCTCCCGAGGAGGGCCTCGACATCGGGCAGCGCAAGCCTGAGTGGATTCGGGTGCCCGTGCGCATCGGCAAGGGCTACCGCGAGCTCGGATCGACCGTGCACGACCTCGGGCTCGTCACGGTGTGCGAGGAGGCGGGGTGCCCGAACATCTACGAGTGCTGGGCGGACGGCACGGCGACGTTCATGATCAACGGCGAGCGCTGCACCCGGGCCTGCGGCTTTTGCCAGGTGGACACCCGCCACCCGCTTCCGCTGTCGCCGGACGAGCCGCAACGGGTGGCCGAGGCCGTCGAGCGGATGCGTCTGGGCCACGCCGTCATCACCTGCGTCGCACGGGACGACCTGCCTGACGGCGGCGCCGGTGCGATGGCGGAAACGATCAGGGCGATCCGCGCCCGTACCGCGGAGACGACGGTCGAAGTCCTCATCTCCGATTGCCGAGGCGACGCGGCGTCGCTCCAGGCGATCTTCGAGGCCCGCCCGGACGTGTTGAACCACAACATCGAAACGGTGGCGCGTCTGCAGCGCGCCGTGCGACCCTCCGCCGGGTACGCCCGCAGCCTCGCCGTGCTGGCCCGGGCGGGCCAGGCCGGGCTCGTCACGAAGTCGGGCCTGATGGTCGGGCTCGGAGAGCGCGAGGACGAGGTCATCGCCACCATGGCCGATCTGCGCAGCGTCGGCGTCTCCATCGTCACGATCGGGCAGTACCTGCGGCCGAGCCGGGATCACCTCCCCGTCTCCCGCTATTGGGCGCCCGAGGAGTTCGACGGCCTGCGTGAGGCTGGGACGTCCCTGGGCGTGGCCCACGTGGAGGCGTCGCCGCTCACCAGGTCGAGCTATCACGCCCGCGAGGCGGCTCTCGCCGCCGCCCACGGGGCCTGAGCTGGGAAGTCACAACGGAACAGGGCCGCGTCATCCCTGGTCAACCGCAGTTGTTGGTCTCAGACGCTTAAGGGCCCTTTGACTAGAGCCGAAAGTCACATGTGCGCCTTTTTGAGCACCTGTCGACAACCGAAACCGGCTCAGATCCCGTCGCCCCCAGGCCGCGCCGGGGTCCGCGCCGCTGGATGTGGATGCTCGGGTTGGTGTCGGTCACCATCTTCGCCACCGGCGGCACCATCGGAGCGCAGGCGGCTGTCACCTCGTCCGTCGGCCAGGCCCAGCTCGCCCACTTCCCTGCGTCGGACCTGACTCCGGCCCCGGTGGCGCCGACGACCACCACGACGAGCACGAGCACGACCACCACGACGTCGACCACATCCACGACGATCGCCACCCCGCCGCCGGCGGTCCTGGCCGCGGCACCGGTCACGCCGCCTCCCGCCCCCACCCCTCCGCCTGCTCCCACCCCGCCGCCCGTGCCGGTCCTGCCTGCTTACGGCCACGCCACGACCTGGGGCTGCGCGGCCGCCCTTCCGTACCTGCAGGCCTACGCCGCGCCCGGTTTCGCCCTCGACTGCCCCGGCTATGCCGAGGGCCACGAGGCCATGACGTGCTTGCACGGCACACCCGAGTACCCGGACGCCTGTCCGAACGGCCCCACGATCGCCATCTCCGATCCGTGCCCGCAGGCCTACATGAACGAGTCCGCCAACTCGTGGCTCATGACGGGCCAACTGTCGACGGAGCAGCAGAAGTTCGGCGTGTCCTACGACAGCATCGACCCGTTCGGGGCTTGCCCGTAGGCGACGTCCTGCCGCTACGCTCGCCTGGGCCGATCGATCACATGGCCAGCACGGTCTTGTCGTCTCGAGGGACGCCCGGAGAGAAAGCTGAGTAGTCCGTCCATGGCGTTTGTCTCGCAGAGTCCCGAGGCTGTCGCAGGGCCGCCCGTGGGTCAGCCCGTGCTCACCCCCCTCACCGCCAGTGCCGTGATCCTCGTGCTCACGATCGAAGAGGGTGGCGAAGAGGTGGTCCACGACCTGATGGCCGATCTGTCCGGACTGGCCCGTACGGTTTCCTTCCGTGCCCCGGAAGCGGGGCTGGCCATGGTGGCGGGCGTGGGTTCCGCCGCGTGGGATCGGCTCTTTGCCGGGCCGCGTCCGGCCGAGCTCCACCCGTTCCAGGTCCTCGCCGGCGACCCGCACCGGGCCGTGGGCACGCCCGGCGATCTGCTGTTCCACATCAGGTCGGCGACGATGGGCCTCTGCTGGGAGCTGGCCTCGTTGGTGGTCGGGCGATTGGCCGGAGCGGCCACGGTGGTCGACGAGATCCACGGGTTCAGGTATTTCGACGAGCGGGACCTGCTCGGTTTCGTCGACGGAACGGAGAATCCGACGGGCAGCGCGGCGGACACAGCCGTCACCATCGGCGACGAGGATCCGGCATTCGCCGGCGGGACCTACGTCATCGTCCAGAAGTACCTGCACGACATGGCCGCCTGGGAGGCGATCACGGTCGAAGAGCAGGAGCGCGTGATCGGGCGGGCGAAGCTCTCCAACGTGGAGATGGATGACGAGGTCAAACCGTCCAACTCACACGTGGCGTTGAACACCATCATTGATGACGACGGGACCCAGCGCCAGATCCTGCGGGAGAACATGCCGTTCGGGTCACTCGCTGACGGTGCGTTCGGCACCTACTTCATCGGCTACGCGGCGACCCCCTCGGTCACCGAGTTGATGCTGCAGCGCATGTTCCTCGGCGACCCGCCCGGCAACTACGACAGGATCCTGGACTTCTCCACCGCAGTCACCGGCTCGTTGTTCTTCGTCCCGACGACGGACTTCCTCGACGATCCTCCGCCGCTCGCCGGCGAGGAGGTTGACGCGTCCTCTCCATCGTCGGACGGAGAAACAGAAGAAAGGGCCGCCGGGACCGATGGGTCGCTCGGCATCGGCGGACTCGGAGGATCTCCGGCCTAGGGCCGGGTCGGCACAGCTCGCCCCGGTGGGGTCTACAAACCTCGGGACGCGTCCATTCTCGGAGCCGTCCGGGAGGCCGTCTGGCGCGTGATGGCTTCGGCCAGCGGATCGCTGATGCGCGACAGGGTGACCCATCGTCGCGAGGCATCGAGGTCGACTCGTACGGCGGCGCGGCGCACGTGGATCGTCTCTGCGATGTAGACGCAGAACGAACCGATGGCGACGACGACCAAGGCAGCCGCCGCGGCGCGCGCGAAGTAGCTCTGCGGGATGAGCACGATCAGCGCCATCACGGGCAGGACGATCGTGGCGATGCCCGCGTTCCGGCGGTCCCGTCTGGCCCGGGCGAGGTCGTGATAGGCCGCGTCGGAATACGGGAGCTTGACGGTGAGCGTCTCGTCGCGTCGGGAGATCGCGTAGAGGAACAGGCCCAGCCATCCGATCGGACCGGCAAGAAGGAGGAGCCAGGCGATGCCCAGGCCCTCGTCCCGCCCGACCGGCACCGTCATGACCAGTCGATCGGGCGTTTCGGCCCCGGTCTTGGCGCACACGGGCGGAAGATGCCCGAGCACAGCGTCATCCACGAACACCATCGCACTGGCCATCGGACCCTCCCGGGCAGATTCTGCCGGTTTTCGGGCTCGACGTCCATGATCGGCCGATCGCAGGAACGCTTTCGGGCATTCTGCGGGCCCGGACGTGGAATGGTGTGCCCGTCACACTGCTCTCGACGGGCGTAGGGAGATGGCTCCGTGTATCTGGGATTGACCGAGGAACAGCAGAGTCTGCAGCGCGAGCTCCGCGCCTATTTCGAGGACCTCGTGGCCAAGGTCGAGGGATCGTCCTCGGACGAGGCGTCCTACCTCCGCTACATCCGCCAGATGGGGCAGGACGGCTGGCTGGGTCTCGGCTGGCCGGTCGAGTACGGCGGCCAGGCCCGGGGGCCGATTGATCAGATGATCTTCGTCGAGGAGTCCCACTGGGCCGGGGTGCCTCTCCCGCTCCTCACGTTGAACAGCGTGGGCCCGACCCTCATGGCCCTCGGCACCGACGAGCAGAAGGAACAGATCCTCCCCGGCATCTTGAAGGGTGAGGTCCATTTCTCCATCGGCTACACCGAGCCTTCGGCGGGGACAGACCTGGCCTCGCTGAAGACACGGGCGGTGCGCGACGGCGACGAGTACGTGATCAACGGCCAGAAGATCTTCACCAGCGCGATCCAGTATGCCGACTACATCTGGCTGGCGGCCCGGACCGACCCCGACGTCCCGAAGCACAAGGGACTGTCGGTGTTCATCGTGCCGGTGGGGACCCCCGGGTTCCATTGGACCCCTCTGCCCACCATCGTCGGTGACATCACGAGCACGACGTTCTACGAAGACGTCCGGGTGCCGGCAGCGAACCTCGTCGGGGCGGAGAACCAGGGCTGGAAGCTGATCACCAACCAGCTGAACCACGAACGAGTGGCGATCTGCCCCGCCTCGGGTCTGTTGCGGAGCCTGAGCGAGGTCCGCAGTTGGGCGCAGGGACACCGGTTGGGGGACGGGCGAACGGCCATGGAGCACGAGTGGGTCCAGATCATGCTGGCCCAGGCGCACGCCAAGGTCGACGTCCTCAAGCTGCTGAACTGGAAGGTGGCGTGGGCCTCGGGCAAGGGGCTGAACCCTGCCGACGCGTCGGCCACGAAGGTGTACGGCACCGAGCTGGCGCTCGAGGTGTATCGGCTGCTGCTCCAGGTGGTCGGCCAGGCGGGCTATCTGGTCGAGGGTTCACCCGGGGCGGTCTTGCGCGGCCGCTTGGAGAACCAAGCCCGGAGCCAGACGATCTTCACCTTCGGCGGTGGGGCGAACGAGGTGCAGCGCGACATCATCGCCATGATCGGCCTCGGGATGCCTCGCGCCCCGCGTTGACGGCGCGTCGGCCGAACACCGCCGCAGCGTCCGCCGTGGAGCGGCGGAGCGCGTTCGGGTAAATTCGCCCCGATGGTGCAAGACATCGTGGATCCTCGACGTGCGGAGCCGAGTATGGACGGCCTCTCCGAGCGCGAGATGCTCGAGGCGTGGCTCGAGTTCCACCGGATGACGCTCATCTTGAAGACAGAAGGGCTCGACGATCAGGCGCGGAAGCTGCGACCGGTGGCGAGCTCGAACCTCTCGCTCCACGGGCTTGTGCGGCATATGGGCGAAGTCGAGCGCTCATGGTTCAGGCGTGTCCTGCAGCAGGAAGCCGACGCTCCCTACATCTGGTTCGACCCCGAGGTCGAGGACAGCGACTTCCTCCAGCTCGATGACGCCGACTGGGACGAGGACCTGCGTGGCTGGCAGGAGGAGTGCCAGCAGAGCCGAGAGGCAGCGGCGCCGCGTTCTCTCCAGGACGCCGGTGTGACCCGAAGCGGCGAGCCGTGCTCCCTCCGGTGGATCTACGTCCACATGATTGAGGAGTATGCCCGGCACAACGGCCACGCCGACCTGATCCGAGAGCTCGTCGACGGGGCTGTTGGCTGTTAGCCGGCAAGGCCCGAGCCTGGAAAAGGCCCGAGCGGTAGCCTTGAGATGTGTTCGAACGTTTCACCGACCGGGCGCGGACGGTGCTGGTCCTGGCGCAGGAGGAAGCACGCCTGCTGGAGCACTCCTTCATCGGGACCGAGCACATCCTCCTCGGGGTGCTGCGAGAGGGTGACGGCGTAGGGGCCGAGGCTTTGCGGTCGCTGGGGGTTTCCTACGATGCCGTGCGTCAGAAGGTCGTGGAGACGATCGGTATGGCCGGCACGGCGCCGAGTGGCTCGCCTCCGTTCACCCCGCGGGCCAAGAAGGTGATGGAGTTGTCACTCCGCGAGGCGCTGCAGCTCAATCACAGCTACATCGGGACCGAGCACATCCTTCTCGGCCTGGCGCGCGAAGGGGAAGGGGTGGCCGCCCGCGTGCTCGTCGAACTCGGAGCCGATCTCCTGCGGGTGCGTCAGGCGGTGAATGACATCTTGACGGCGGGACCGGCCGCCCGACCCGCAGCAACGGTGCGGGAGCCGGAGCACGCGGCCGAAGCGTTGCGCGATCCGTCCTGCCCGGGGTGCAGTGCACTGCTGGTTGACGCAGCACGTTTTCGCACACTGTCGGTTCCGCCAGACGACGAGAAGGCAAGTCCAATGTCGGTGCATGTCGTGTACTGCCGGCACTGTGGGACCACCTTGCACATGTTCAAGCAAGACGCCCCGGGCGAGCCGAGCCCAGTCCGAGGATGACCGACGGCGAAGAACGGCATTTCGGCTACGCCGTCGACTGGCGCTATCTGCCGATGTTGCTCCCCTTCCTGCTGCGGCCCTCACACGACGGGGTGACGCTCACGGCCGATGGGTCCTTCGTGGCGACGTTCGGGCTGTTCAAGGTCACCACGCCGCGAGCGAACATCGCCGGCGCCCACATCACCCGGGACTACCGGTGGTGGACGGCCTGCGGCGTGCGCGGCTCCCGGGTCGACGACGGCTTGACCTTCGGCACCAACCGGTCGAGCGGCGTCTGCATCCACTTCACGGAGAAGGTGCCTTCGGCCTTGCGGCGCAGCGGCCATTCCGCGCTCACCGTGACCGTTGCCGATCTGGACGGATTGGCGGGCCAATTGGGTGGAGAAGGCTAAAAGCCGGTCTCCGTTTCGTCAGGGAAACCGGCAATCATGGAGCCGGTTCATGGCGCATGCTCAGCCAGGGGGCGCGAAGAACTCCAGGGCGATGTTGTCGGGGTCGCGGAACGAGAGTCCCGATCCGTAGGGGGCGTCAACGACGCCGCCGTTCTCAATGCCCAGCTCGTTGAGCTTCGACTCCCACTCCTCGAGCTCGGAGCGGCTGGCGCAGGCGAATGCGAGGTGATCCAGGCCGGGCCGGCGTTCGTCGAAGGGATCGGAGCCGTGCGGATCGGGGAACTGGTGGATGCCCACCAAGGTCTGGCCACCGAGCAACCAGACGACGTGATGAAAGGGACCCGTGTCCTCATCGATCACCGGCGGGCTACCGATGAGGCTCTGGTACCACGGACGGCTTTGTTCGATATCGGTGACGGTGAGAGCGACGTGGGTAACGCCGGGAAATTCGGGCACGATGTC
>DATBAO010000048.1:0-6061 GCA_036271495.1 Acidimicrobiales bacterium | reverse complement strand
TCCACATGCTTGCGGTGTGAGCATCGTGAGAACCCGGGTATGGGTACTAAGTGAAGATCGACCCCACCGACCCCTTTGTGCACGTCCGAGGTGCTCGCGAACACAACTTGCAGGACGTCGATGTTGACATCCCTCGGAACGCGATGGTCGCCTTTACCGGAATCTCCGGGTCCGGGAAGTCCTCACTTGCTTTCGGTACCCTCTACGCAGAGGCGCAGCGGCGCTACTTCGATTCGGTGGCGCCGTACGCCCGGCGGCTCCTACTTCAGCTCCCTACGCCGCATGTGCGGGAGATCACCGGATTGCCACCGGCCGTAGCGTTGCAGCAGCGGCGTGCAGCGGCGCAGGCAAGATCGACCGTCGGCACCATCACCACGATGTCCAACCTCCTGCGGATGCTCTACTCGCGGGTGGGTACCTATCCACCAGGGACCCCAAGGCTCGAGGCCGAGGCGTTTTCCCCCAACACGGCGGTCGGTGCATGTCCCAGGTGCCACGGGCTGGGTGACGTGCACGACGTCAACGAGAACCTGCTCGTTCCAGACGGGTCGTTGAGCATTCGCCAAGGGGCTATCGCGGCGTGGCCCGGTGCCTGGCAGGGCGCCAACCTGCGAAGCATCGTCAACGGGCTGGGGATCGACATCGACAAGCCCTGGAGGAAGCTCAAAAAGAAGGACCGGGACTGGCTGCTCTACACCGAAGATCAGCCATCGGTCCTCATCAAGCCCGAGCGAGACCGGATTGACTACGGCTATCACGGAAAGTTCTGGAGTGCACGCAAGCACATCATGCACGTCCTTGCCGACTCCAAGAGCCAGCAAATGCGTGACCGAGCAATGCGATTCGTCCAGAACGTGACCTGCCCTGAGTGTGGAGGCAGTGGACTGCGGCCGGAGTCGCTGGTCGTGACTTTTGCCGGTTGCTCGATCGCTGATATCAATGCGAAACCGCTTGCCGAGGTCGCCAACCTCCTGAGGCCCACCGCGGAGCTGTCTGACCCCGGAGCTACCACGGCCTCCGCTGCGTCGGGGGAGACTACCGAGGTCGCGGTCCGGATCTGTGGCGACCTCGTCGGGCGCCTGGAGGTCCTTCTCGACCTTGGCTTGGGGTACCTCAGCCTGGGACGCCGCTCGACCACTGTGTCACCCGGCGAGGCTCAACGTCTACGGATCGCCACTGAGCTCCGCTCAGGACTCTTTGGCGTCGTGTACGTGCTCGATGAGCCCTCTGCAGGCTTGCATCCGGCTGATGCGGAACCGCTGCTGGGTGTGCTCGACCGACTGAAGGCGTCGGGGAACTCGCTGTTCGTCGTGGAGCACGATATGGACATTGTTCGGCGGGCGGACTGGGTGATCGACATAGGCCCGGGCGCAGGCGAGGGAGGCGGTCGCGTGCTTTATTCGGGTCCCGTTCCGGGCCTCGAGCGAGTCGAGGAGTCAGCCACGAGTCGGTATCTGTTCGGGCGCGCCGAGCGCCACGACCACACGCCTCGGGCGCCGCACGACTGGCTACATCTTCGAGGAATCACCCGGCACAATCTGCGCGCCTTGTCAGTCGACGTACCGCTGTGTGCGCTCACCGTGGTGACCGGAGTCTCCGGGTCCGGAAAGTCAACCTTGGTCACGCAGGTACTCGCCGAGATCCTGCGCGATCATCTCGGCCTCGAGCAGGAAATGTCCGAAGAGTTAGAGATTGAGGTCAGTGCAACGGAGGCGGCGGGTCTCGAATCATTCGACCGACTCGTCCTGGTCGACCAGCGACCTATCGGCCGCACTCCCCGATCAAACTTGGCCACCTACACGGGCATGTTTGATGCGGTGCGCAAGCTCTATGCTGGCACTGAGTTCGCGAAGGAACGAGCCTACGGCCCCAGCCGATTCTCCTTCAATCTTCCCGAAGGGCGGTGCGAGACCTGCCAGGGCGAAGGCTTCGTTGCAGTCGAACTCTTGTTCTTGCCGGGCACCTATGCGCCATGCCCGACTTGTCATGGCACGCGGTACAACGCTGAGACGCTGGAGGTGACCTACTGCGGAAAGAGCATCGCCGACGTGCTCGGGATGCCCGTTGACGAGGCCACAAAGTTCTTTGCCGACGTTCCGACCGCTTCTCGAAGCTTGGAGACGCTTCGGGACGTGGGCTTGGGATACTTGCGATTGGGTCAACCCGCGACAGAACTCAGCGGAGGCGAGGCCCAGCGCATCAAACTGGCCACAGAGCTTCAGCGGGCCAAACGCGGGCATACGCTCTACCTCCTCGACGAACCGACTGCGGGCCTACATCCTCAGGACATCGCGCTGCTCTTACGGCAGCTGCATCGGCTGGTGGACCTCGGTAGCACGGTGGTGATGGTCGAGCATGACCTGGACGCGATCGTCGCGGCCGACTGGATTATCGACCTTGGACCAGGCGGCGGCGATGCCGGTGGCCGCGTAGTCGCAGTGGGCACGCCCGCAGAGGTGGCCAAGGTTAAGGAAAGCGCTACCGCGCCTTACGTCGCCCGGAGACTCGATACTTAGTGCGTGCCGGACTTTTGTCGATCCCACTCGCCTGCGGCTCGGGGTTCGCCCGGAGAGCCCTTTCCGTGACCTTCTCGGTCGGTCGTCGTCTTTTGAGGTGACGCATGCTCGCCGGCCATTAGTTCCGATTCGCTGCGATCCAGTTCGGAATCGAGCGGGTCAGGAGCGAGCGGGATGGAAGAGGGATCGGGAATGGTCATGCGAGCGTTACTACCCAGTTCATTGCTTTCGAGAACCTGTCGTCAACGCGCAGACTCCAACGCTATTTGAGTCCACCCACCGCTCGTGCGATGACAAGCAAGGACACGATGAGAGCAGAACTGGCTTGGACCCCCATGAGGAATTTGGCTCGGCTGGACAGAGGCATCGTGTCTGTGGGGCTGAAGGCCGAGCTGTTCGTCACGGATACGTACAGATAGTCAGCAAAGACGGGGGCCCAGTCCACACGGTCTGACGCGGAAGCTGCCACCTCGGCCACCGCATCGGCATCTTCGTCCTGAGAAAAGCGGAAGTCCGCTGGGGGCATCTCGGTGCGGGCAAGCGCCACCCGTTGGACCGGGCCACCGCGGTCAAGTTCCCAATAGGCGAGACCAAAGACGATGATGTTGGTGATCCATACCTGCAGCGCAGCGAGAAGAAGTTTGTGGCTGTCGTTGGCGGAACCTTCAACGAGGGCACGAACCAAAAGCACGAGCGAGACAAGATTGGCGATCCCAATGACCCCCACCAAAGCGAGTGACAGGGCACGGGACGATCGCGTTTGACGTTGGAGGCGGTGTGGGTTGAACGCCAGAACAGGAACGAGTAGCGCCAACTCCAACCCTGGAATGATGAACCGACTGCCGACAGTGAGGTCACTCGGAAGCGCCGCATACAACGCGACCCCCACCACGATGGCGAGTGCAGCCGGAAATCGATGCTCGTAATCACGACCTTTTCTGGGTCTACCTATCATGGCGTTATCCCCCGATTTAGCGCCGCAGAGGCAGATAAACCTATGGCCGAATTCGGAAACCCCGAAACTTTGCGGCCGCCCATAGCGAAGCGCTTTCGGGCCTTGTTGCAGCTTGACGTGGCACCTCAACACGCCGAGGACTCAGGAGAAATGCGATACTTCTGTAGGCGTCCACCCGCCGGTCAATTAATCGGCCGGTCACTTCACTTCGCTGCGCTTCTCGCCGAAGGGCGAGCGCTGACGCTCGATCACGATTCGCGAGCTGTGGCTTTTCCGCCCTTGCGGCCTGCCTCTTTCTTCTGCGCGGTCGTGCCTCCCTGCTTGCTGTTGCCGCCTGAACCAGACTTCTTGCCGCCGTTGCTCGACGCATTGGGAGAGTTGGCAATACGAGCCGCCCGGCTCTTCGACATCCCCTTATCTTTCAGGGCCTCGTATTGCTTCTCGTTCTTCACGTTGGCCGACCTCGATGCCATTGCTGCCTCCTCGTGTGCTCTGCTGACCCTCCTTTACCCAATTCATTTCAGAACACAACCGCCCATGCGTGGGTCGCCTGGGGCGCCAAAACCTGGGATATCACCCGATCGCGCGGTTCCACACACCGGCAGCATGGGCCCGTTGAGTGAAGTCGCGGGTGGGGAAACCGCCCCCCACGATGTGGGCTTCCGTCGGCGACGTGGACTCAAACGGCACTCCGTTAGACCGATCGTTGCCGCAGTGCGCGATTCTCAGGGCGGCGTAGCTCTAGCTTGTCGGCCTTGACGCGGCTCTCGTAAACGGGCTGTGGAACAGAAGCTGGGCCCTGAGTCGGGAGGCCGCTGGCGAGATCGAATTTGCTGCCATGCCAGGGACAGGTGACGCAATCAGCACCTAAGGTCCCTTCTGACAAAGGTCCGCCCCTGTGACTGCAGCGGTCCGCCAAGGTGAACCGCCCGTCTTCGTTCGTAGCCACCATGACGCGAACTCCATCAACTGTTCGCGCGGTAAGGGGCTCGGTTGGGACATTGCCCCGTGTCGCTGTCCATTCGTTCGGCCCCGCTTCGAAGGCATTGGTATCGACCCCAACCCCCAGAGCGTAGGCGAGATGGCCTCCCAGGAAGCCACCCGTAGTGGCCAGGATTGCCCCGAGAGTTGACCAGAAGACGCCGCTCCGTCGGCCGTCCCGGCGCCGAAACCAGGATACCGAGAAGCACACCAGTGCAGCGGCGTTGCTCGTCGCGTGCACGACTCCCACTCGGGACTCGGCTTCGTCTGTGTCAACCCAGTCGGACACTCCGCTCGCGACCGCCGGAAGGGCCGTGAGTACGCCAAGGCCCACTAATGAACGCGCCGCCCTCGTCTTGCCTAGGCCGGCTAGATCCAGCACCCACGTGCTCGTCCAAAGACCGATCGGCAGCTGCACGAGTGCAGGATGCATGGGATGGCCCAGATCGGTCCCACTCAGAAGTCTGCGCAGTGGAGCTGGGCCAATGACGCTTTGCGTCACATGGCGGATTCGGCTGCTCGGTCCGTCTAGCGCTTCGGCTCCTTCAAGCGCGTCGGTCACACGATCACGAATTGCACTGAATCTGTTCATGATCACCCGGCCACGCTCAGGTTGTCCGTTGTGGCTGGAAGCTTCGCTGTATCACGCTCATCCTTATTGAGCTGTCAGCCAGCATCGGAATCCTTGCCGGGCCAAGTACCTGTCGCCTTCTCGAATCCCGCAGCTCCACCGCGGTCGACGAATGCCTTGACCGCCCCGTACACGGCTCCCTCCAAGCCCGCCGCAAGGACGACCTCCATCCACCCACGGCTACGATCGGTCGCAGTCGGCCTCACATCATCGCCGCTGAGGAATTTCCACACTCTTTTGACGAGCATCCCAGCAAGCGCGCCACCCATCATGCCCGCGAGCATGCCCCATGGCTTATAAAGGAGCTTGATCATTGCCGGCGTTTCCAGAGACGCCACACAACAAGAAGCCCTGAGACAATTACCAGCGTCCCGAGTATTTGCCGCTCCCTACCAGCGCTCAGTTGTCGACTGCGGCTGACGCTCACTTTCACCGCACCTTGTGCTTTTGCTGCTGCGTCCTTCGTCACATCGCCAGCTTGCTCAACCACATGTTTGGTGGTGTCGCTGGCGACTTGGGTGGCAGTCGCCACTCGTTTAGCTGGATTCAAGCGGTCTGACAGCTCCGTCGCCGTGTCCACGAGCTCCGCTCGCGTTGCTTCGATATCCGCTCTCGCCGCCTCAATGGGATCCAGGTGTTCGCCCGTATTCATGACTCCAGACCTCTCTTGAATTCGCCGAGGTCTTCTTTCGTGCTTTCCATGGCCTCGGTCGGTACTGGCGACCCCACCTTCCCGAACTCCTTCTTTCCAAGCAGAGCAACCATGCCCGCGACGGCGAGAAGTGCTCCGGCAACGATCAGGGCGGCCGCCCATGGGGCAACCACGATGGACAAGGCGATTACTGCCGCAGCAACCAAGACGCCGAGGCCGTAAATGACAAAGAGTCCAGCTCCGCCGAACATTCCGGCGGCGAGGCCAGCTGCCGTGGCCTTTTGGCTCATTTCAGCGGAAGCTAGCCGGATCTCATCTCGTACGAG
>DATBAO010000047.1:0-8048 GCA_036271495.1 Acidimicrobiales bacterium | reverse complement strand
GGTCGTTGATCCCGAAGCCCTTCTGCTCGGTGGTCGACGAGCCACGACCGGTGCCGAACTCGAAGCGGCCCTCGGAGAGGTGGTCCAGCATGGCCACCCGCTCGGCAATGCGGGCCGGGTGGTTCACCGGGGGCGTGATGTTGAAGATGCCCGAGCCGATGTGGATGTTGCTCGTCTTGGCGGCGCAGAAGGCCAGGAAGGACTCGGAGGCCGACAGGTGGGAGTACTCGGTGAGGAAGTGGTGCTCCGAGGCCCAGGTGTACTTGAAACCGGCCTTGTCGGCCGCCACGATGAAGGCGACCTCATCCATGATGCGGTCGTGCTCGGCTGATGCTCCGTGCTGCTCGACGTACCGCGGCAGCAGGCACGCGGCGTTGAAGATGCCGAATTCCATGGGGTTGCACGTCCTCGTCTACGGTGCCGCGGTCCGTTCCGCCGGCGCTCCAGCGACGGTAACACGGGTCTGATTAAAATGCAACGTGTTCCAATAATGGGACTTCCACCCCAGGTCAGCGACGTTTGGAGATGCAGTGACCCCTGCTGAGGCGCAACCGGCACTCCCCCCGGAAACCATCACCGGCGCCGTCCTGGCCCTGGCCGACGAAGACGGCCTCGGCCTGGTGGCCAACGACCTCCGGCTCAGCCACGCCGAGGTCGTCGCCAAAGCGGCGGCGCGGGCGGCCTGGCTCCAGGCCACGCGCCGGGACGGCCCCTTCCACGTCGCCCTCATGCTCGACAACGTCCCCGAGTTCGTCTTCTGGCTCGAGGCGGCAGCGCTGGCCGGGGCCGTGGTCGTCGGGGCCAACCCCACCCACCGCGGCGACGAGCTGGTGCGCGACCTGGCCCACACCGAGTCCCAGTTCCTCGTCACGGACTCGACCTACCTGCCGCTGGTGGAGGGCACGCGCATCGGTGACGCCCTGGGCGACGTCAGGCGTGACAACGAGCGCGTCCTCGTGCTCGACACCGAGCCGGCACAGGCCACGCTGGCGGCCTTTGCACAAGCCCGGCCCGAAGACGTGGCCGATCGATCGGTCACCCCCGACACGCTGGGCTACCTCCTGTTCACCTCCGGCACATCGGGCGCGCCGAAGGCCTGCCTGTGCAGCCAGGGCCGGCTGGCGAGGATCGGAGCCATCGTGGCGCAGATGTACGCGCTCGAGCCGGCGGACGTCTGCTACCTCTCCATGCCGCTGTTCCACTCCAACGCGTTGATGGCCGGCTGGGGCCCGGCGCTGATGGCCGGCTCGACCTTCGCCCTCCCCTCGTCCGGCCGCTTCTCGGCCTCGGGCTTCCTGCCCGACGTGCGGGCGGCCGGCGCCACCTACTTCAACTACGTGGGCAAGCCGCTGTCCTTCATTCTGGCCACGCCCGAGCAGGCCGACGACGCCGACAACCCGCTGGTGCGCGCCTTCGGCAACGAGGGCACGACCGACGACGTCGCCCGCTTCGCCGAGCGCTTCGGCGTCGCCGTCACCGATTCCTATGGCTCGACGGAGGGCGGCGCCACGGTGCAGCGGACCCCCGACACGCCCTCGGGCGCGCTCGGACGGGCGCCCGAGGGCACGGTCGTCCTCGACGCCGCCACCGGGGCCGAGTGCCCGCCCGCCCGCTTCGACGACCATGGCCGCCTGCTCAACGCCGAGGAGGCCATCGGGGAGCTGGTCTCCAAGGCCGGCGGCGCCGGCTTCGAGGGCTACTGGCACAACAGCGAGGCCGAGACGGCCCGGCTGAAAGAGGGCTGGTACTGGACGGGCGACCTGGCCTATCGCGACGAGGCCGGCTTCTTCTACTTCGCCGGCCGTGACCACGACTGGCTGCGCGTCGACGGCGAGAACTTCGCCTCGGCCCCGATCGAGCGCATGCTGCAACGACACCCCGACATCGTGCTGGCCTCGGTCTACGCCGTGCCCGACCCCGTCGTGGGCGACCAGGTCATGGCGGCGGTGCAACTGCGCCCGGGCCTGGAGACGCTCGACGCCGAGGAGTTCGCCGTGTTCCTCGCCGCGCAGAGCGACCTCGGCACGAAGTGGGCGCCGCGCTTCGTGCGCATGAGCGCCGAGCTGCCGGCCACCGCCACCAACAAGGTGCTCAAGCGCTCGCTGCGCGCCGAGCGGTGGAACTGCAGCGAGCCGGTGCTCTGGCAGTCCGAGAAGGGCGGGCCGTACCGCCTGCTCGACGCCGATGCCTCGGCCACGCTCGAGACCGCGATCGGCGATCGTCCTCTCTGACCGCAGGCGGTCGGCCACGAGCTCCCGCGGAGTCGCGGACGGCTACCGGGGAGCGTCGTGCAGCCGGCTCCATGCGGGCGGGCGCACCGACGCGAGCTCCGCTCGCAGCCCGTCGGTTTCCGGCGGCAGCGCACCCAGGGACAGCGAGTCGTGGGGCCCGTCGCACGCCTGCAAGAACTCGAAGAGGGCGTCCTGTTGGGGGGAGGTCGACCCTTCACCCGAGCTGCGCGGCGTCGCGATCCAGTCGGGAGGAACGGGGCCGGAGTCGTGCACCGGGAGCCCTGACCCCTGACAGAACGCGTGCAGGGCAGAACCCCAGCCAGCCGGATCATTCCGGAGGCTCCCATAGCTCGCGAACAGGACGCGCTGACCCTCCATCGCCCGCAGGGCGAGACGTGTGTGCACCTCCCAGATCGCCAGGCCCTGCGTGTACGACACCCCGTCTCGGGCCGCGATGCTGTGGGCCACCGATTGGGGATCGCGATAGGGGAAGAGGATCGGTTGCTCACCCAAGACGCTGAGCCAGAAGGGCAGGAGGACCGTCAGCCGAGGGTCTTTCCAGACCCATCCGTCGTCTGCACCGAACGTCTCGAGGAACGCGGCGGCCGCTTCCTCCTTGCGGTCAGAGACGCTGGCGAGCAGCGCGTTCGTCACCGAGGCCGGGGCTCGCCACCAGGATCCTCCCCACCGAGCCAGCACGGCGTCGTTGAAGCCGGTGAGCGATGCGCTCTCCCAGTAGCCATCGGGGTTGGCATCGTTTCCCGGCAGCAAGTCAGACGCCGCGGGAAGACGCAAGCCGAGCAAGCCGGCCGATCTCGATGCGATGGAGGTCCCACTGCGCCCCACCCCGGCAACGAGGAGTCCTCGGCCCTGACCGTGCTTCGGTGGATCGGCAGCAGCCACACGCAGAAAGCTAACGAGCGCAACGCGCTCGAGGAGCCGATCGAGCCGTATTCACAGGTCCCTGAGACGATTCCTAACGGGCGCTCAGGTTTCGCCAAGCAAGGACACAGCGCGTCAGCGATCGACGCCGAGAACCAGTCCGCTCGTCGGCACGCCGGTACCAGCCGTGACCACGACGTGCTCCACGTCGGGCACCTGGTTCACCGAGGAGCCGCGCACGAGGCGCACCCCCTCGGCAATGCCGTTCATGCCGTGCAGGTAGGCCTCGCCCAGCTGGCCGCCGTGCGTGTTGATGGGCAGCGCACCGCCGAGCTCGAGCCGGCCGTCCCGGATGAAGTCCTTGGCCTCGCCCTTGGCACAGAACCCGAGCTCCTCCAGTTGGTAGAGCACGTAGGGGGTGAAGTGGTCGTACAGGATGGCCGCCTGCATGTCGTCGGGGCCGAGCCCAGAGGTCTCCCACAGCTGGCGGGCCACGACCGACATCTCGGGCAGGCCGAGCAGGTCGTCGCGGTAGAAGCTCGTCATCATGTCCTGGCCCGCCCCCGAGCCCTGCGCCGCGGCGCGGATGACGACGGGGTCGGTCTTGAGGTCGCGGGCCCGCTCGAGCGAGGTCACCACGAGCGCCTGTCCCCCGTCGGTCTCCTGGCAGCAGTCGAGCAGGTGCAGCGGCTCGACGATGAAGCGGCTGTTCTGGTGGTCCTCGAGCGTGATCGGCTGCTCGTAGAACCAGGCCTTGGGGTTGGTCGCCGCGTGCTTGCGGTCGGCCACCGCAATGCGGCCGAGGTCCTCGCTCGTGGCGCCCGTCTCGTGCAGGTAGCGCTGCGCCGCCATGGCCACCCACGAGGCCGGCGTCAGCAGGCCGACCGGCAGGTACGAGGCCATGTGCGCGTTCTCGGCCGTCGGGATCGGTGGGCGCCCCTGCACCCCCATGCCGAAGCGGCTGCCGGAGCGCTCGTTGAAGGCCCGGTAACAGACCACGACATCGGCCACGCCCGAGGACACGGCCAGCGCGGCCTGCTGAATGGTGGCGCAGGCGGCACCGCCGCCGTAGTGGATGCGGCTGAAGAACGAGAGGTCCCCGATGCCCAGGCTGCGCGCAATGTCGATGTCGGGGTTGGTGTCCGAGCTGAACGTCACCATCCCCTGCACCTCGGAGGGCGCGATGCCGGCGTCGGCCAGCGCGGCGGCGACCGCCTCCACGGCGAGGCGCAGCTCGGAGCGGCCCGAGTCCTTGGAGAACTCCGTGGCCCCGATGCCGGCGATGGCGGTCGTGCCCGAGAAGGTGTGGGAGCGGGCCATCAGGTGCTCGCCGCTTCCGCCACCGGCAGCAGCAGTTCGACGGTGCCGGTCACGTGGTCGCCCGCCTTGTTGGCGCCGCGCAGGGAGACCGTCACCGAGCCGCACCGGCCGTCCTCGGTCAGCGCACCCTTCTCGGTCACCGAGCCCGTCAGCGTCATGGTGTCGTCGGGGTGGTTCGGCGCGCCCAGCCGGATGCTGACGTCGACCAGCCGGCTGCGCGGCCCGGACCAGTCTGTGACGTAGCTGCCAACCAGCCCGTTGGTGGTCAGGATGTTCATGAAGATGTCCTTGGAGCCACGCTCCTTGGCCAGGACCGAGTCGTGGTGCACGTCCTGGTAGTCGCGGCTGGCGATGGCCCCGGACACGATCAGCGTGCGCGTGATCGGGAGCACCAGGGTCGGGAGCTCGTCGCCCACCGACACGCCGGCGTAGGTGGGCCCGGAGAGATCGACCGCACCGGTCGACGCGGCCGCACTCACGACGTCGCTCCCGCCCGGGCCAACGCCTGGGCGGCGATGTCGGCCCCGAGCTTCGACAGCTGCGCGCTGGGGCCGCCCAGTAACAGCTCGATCTGCTTGCCCCAGAGGAAGTAGCGGTGGATCGGGTACGAGATGTCCGCCCCCATCCCACCGTGGAGGTGCTGGGTGGCGTGCACCGTCCGCTGGCCGCGCTCGGAGGCCTGCCACTTGGCCGCCCGGGCGGCGTCGACAGCGTCGCGCCCGGTATCGAAGCGCCACGCCGCGTTCTGCCACGTCACGCGCATCGCCTCGATGTCGATGGCGGCGTCGGCCGCACGCAGCAGGGTGCCCTGGAACGTGCTGAGGGGCCGGCCGAACTGCTGGCGGCCGTTGAGGTACGTCGCGGTCTTGGTCAGCGCGGCCTCGCACACGCCCACCTGCAGCGCGCACAACCCGATGATGGCCGCCGTCAGGAGGACGTCGAGCGCCGCCCGCCCCCCGTCAGGACCGACGACGACGGCATCGGACGCCACCGTCACCCCGGCGAGATGGAGGTGCGGGTGGATCTCGCGGTTGGTGGTGACGGCGTGCTCCAGCGTGACGCCCGGCGCCGCCGGGTCGAGCAGGACGAGCAGCACGCCGCCGTCCTCCGTCCGGGCGGGCAGCACAATGCGGTCCGCCAGGTGGGCCTGGGGCACGGCCAGCTCGGTCCCGTCCAGAACCCAGCCGTCTCCCGCAGCACGGGCGTCCACCGAGGGCATGGACGTCGGGCTGGCAGCGCTGCCGCTGAGCGCGGCGGTGAGAATGACCTCGCCGGCGACGACGCCGGGCAGCCAGCGGGCGCGCTGGGCGTCGGTGCCGAAGCGGGCCAGCGGCAGCGCGCCCAGCACCAGGGTGGACCACAGCGGCACCGGGGCCACCACGTTGCCCTGCGCCTCCAGCAGGAGGCAGAGCTCCATCAAGCCGTAGCCGGCGCCACCATCGGACTCGGGCACGGCGAGCCCGAGGAGGTCGGCGGAGGCCAGGGCCTGCCACAGGTCGCGGTCGACGCGCTCGCTGCTCATCTCGATGGCGGCGATCTTCTCCGGCTCGACCAGTCCCGCGAACAGCCCGGTGGCGGCCTCGGAGACGGCCAGCTGCTCTTCGGTCAGCGTGAAGTCCATCAGGATCCCTTTCCGGCTTTCCCGGCCGGCAGGAACACGGGCAGCGACAGGTCCTCGTCGTAGTCCACGAAGGTGGCCACCAAAGGCATGCCGATCGCAATCGCACCGAGCTCCATGCCGTCGAGGTTGGCGACGACCCGCGTCCCCTCATCCAGCTCGATCAGCCCGATCGGCAGCGGGTACTCGAACGACGGCACCTGCGGGTAGTGCACCACGACGTAGGAGTACAGCGTGCCGCGGCCGCTCGACTCGACGGCGTCCCACTCCAACGAGCCGCAGACGGCGCAGGCCGGCAGCGGCGGGTGGCGCAAGGTGCCGCACGACGTGCAGTGCTGGATCAGAAGCTTGTGGGCGCGGGCGCCCTCGAACCAGAACGCGTTGTCCTGGGTCAGGGCCGGCCGCGGGCGCGGCGGGCGCGCTGCTTTCTTGACGGGCGGCAGGTACTTGAGGATGCGGAAGCGCATGGTGGCCACCGGCTCGCCGGCGTCGTAGAGCGCCTGCACCTGGTCGTCCGACGAGAGCCACACCGGCACGGTGGCGTCGGGCACGGCGACGTAGTCGAGCCGCGTCGTGATGAAGCGTCCTGTGCCCAGCCCGGTCCGCTTGGGGTCCGAGATCGCCTCGATGACCGAGCGCACCAGCAGCCGGTCCCCCACCACGAGGGGGCGTCCGTACTGCTGCTCGCAGTTGGTGGCCACGACCGAGGTCAGGCCCTCGTCGTCGAGCAGGCCCATCATCTTCTCGTTGGGCCCACTCCCCTGCTCGGCCCCTTCGGCCCGGGCCTCCTCGGTCAGGAGCGAGGCGCGCAGACCCCGCATGATCCAGGCCTGCAGCATGGTGGGCGGGGCGATCAGCTCGTCGTAGCCGGCGGCGCGGGCAGCCTCGTCGGACACGTAGACGGGGTTGTGGTCGCCCATGGCCTCGACCCAGTGGCGGATCATCGGCGCGTTGACCGCGTCGGGCGCCAGGTTCGGCGCGCCGGCGGGCTGGCCTACGAGCGCGGCCAGCTCGGCACTGTGGTCCGGGAGGGCCGCCAGCTCCTCGAAGCGCCCTGCCCCCGCGGCAGCCGTCACCGCGCCCCCCGGGTCATGCCCAGCCCGGCCGTGGCCACGATCTCGCGCTGGACCTCGTTGACGCCGCCCCCGAACGTGTTGATCTGCGCCTGGCGTCCCGTCGCCTCGACCCGGCCCCGCAGCACGGCGCCCGGCGAGCCCGGCACGAGGTAGCCGACGGCGCCCACGACGCCCAACAGCAAGCGGGTGACCTCAATGATCCGCTCGGTCCCGAAGACCTTGATGGACGACGACTCGGCGCCGGTCAGCTCCCCGTCGGCCACGTGCACGGCCATGCGCCAGTTGAGCAGCCACATGGCCTCGAGCTCGGCGTAACACTTGGCCAGGTCCATCTGCACCCACGGCTGCTGAATGAGGGTCTTGCCGTCGTCGGTCGGCTGCGCCGCCGCCCAGTCCACGATGTCGCGGTGCAGCGCGATGGCCAGGCCGCTCCAGGCCGCCAGCCCCACCCGCTCGTGGTTGAGCTGGGTGGTGATCATGCGCCAGCCCTCGTTCTCGTCGCCGACGCGGTTGCCCACGGGCACGTGCACGTTGTCGTAGAAGGTCTGCGTCGTGGTGAGGCCGCCGACGGTGTGGATGATCGACCACTCGAAGCCGGGCGACGTCGTGGGCACGCACAGGATGGAGATGCCCTTGTGCTTGGGCACCTCGGGATCGGTGCGGCAGGCCAGCCACACGTAGTCGGCCTGGTCGGCGCCGCTGGTGAAGATCTTGGCCCCGTTGACGACGTACTCGTCGCCGTCGCGCACGGCGCGCGTGCGCAGCGACGCCAGGTCGGTGCCGGCCTCGGGCTCGGTGTAGCCGATGGCGAAGTTCAGCTCGCCGGCGAGGATCTGCGGCAGGAAGAACGACTTCTGCTCGTCGGTGCCGAAGCGCATGATGGTCGGCCCGACGGTGTTGATGGTGACGAAGGGGAACGGC
>DATBAO010000046.1:0-23808 GCA_036271495.1 Acidimicrobiales bacterium | reverse complement strand
AGCCGATCCGCGACAGGGGCCAGATCCGCAGGTCGACCTTGCCCACGATCGTTGACTCGTGGATCGGCCCCCAGTAGCGGCTGTCGCACGACTCGGGCCGGTTGTCTCCCATGACGTAGACCTCGCCGGGGGGAACACGGTAGGGCTTGTGCAGCGAGTAGGCGTTGCTCGACGGGCCCGGGTCCGAGTCGTTGCGCAGGTCCGGTGGCAAGAAGGGCTCCGGGAGGAGATGCCCGTCGATGAACACCCTCCCGTCCTTGAGCGAGACGATTTCGCCCGGGAGACCGATCACACGCTTGACGAGGTCCGACACCGGCGGGCCGGCGCAGTTCTCGTTCGGCGGTGTCGTGAACACCACGATATTGCCGCGGTCAACGCCGTGGACGTGGTAGCTCAGCTTGTTGACCACGATCCGGTCGCCGATCTGCAGCGTGGGCTCCATGGAACCGGAGGGGATGGAGTAGGTGGCGACCACGAATGTCCGCAGCAGTACGGCGACGACGATCGCCACGACCACGACGCCGACGAGCTCGACGAGCCAGCGCATGGAGGGCTTCTCGTCCCGCTCTTTCGCCGCCACCTCGACCGAGGACTCCGGGTCGGGGACGTCTGCCGCCTGCTGGTCGCCGTCCATGTCCGGAGAAAGTATGACCCGGCCACCTGGGCCGGCGGCGCACCGGCGCCCTGTCACGCCCACCGGGCAAGATGGGGACATGGTCAGGGCCGTTATCTTCGACTTCTACGGCACCTTGGCGCGTTTCGCCGACACCGACGTGTCCAACTACGAGACCGTGTTCGCCGCCCACGGCTACAAGCCGGAGCGGGCCATCCTCGACAGCTACTTCTCCCGCTACGACGGGGTCGAGCACGGCGAGCATTCGGTCAACGAAGAGGCCTACGAGTCATGGGTGCGTCGACGCCTGCGCGACCTGACCGACGCCTGCGGCGTGCCCGACGTACAGGCCGAGGATCTCATCGACGTCCTCCGTGCGTCGGACCAGGGTGCGATGGTGGCCTATCCCGAGTCGGCGGCCACGCTGTCGTCGTTGCGGTCTGCCGGGTTGGCGATCGGGGTGTGTTCGAACTGGGGCTGGGAGCTTGACGCCTACCTGGACCAGGTCGGCCTGTTGGGACTGGTCGACGCGGGCGTGACCTCCGCCCGTGCCGGCGCGCGCAAGCCGCATGCCGACATTTACGACGCGTCCGTCGGGGCGCTGGGTGTCGCTGCGTCCGAGGTCGTGTTCGTCGGCGATTCGTGGGAGCCCGATGTGCGAGGGCCGCGCCGGCACGGCATGACAGCGGTGCACGTGTGGCGCGCCGAGGAGAGGAGCGGGATGACGCCGCCCGCGTTGGAGGCGGGCGACCATCGTGTGGGCGACCTGACCGGCGTGCTCGATGTCGTTCGTGAGCTCCGTGTTGCCGGGTCAGGCGTGCCCGGGCCAGCGGGCGACGAGTCCTTCGGGAGCCGGGTCCGGCCCTAGCGGGTTCCATCGGCAAACCTGTTACTGCATTCGGCTGTCACGCGGGGGCCGACGCGCCGGGCGTTCTCGTACGCGATGGCGCTGTCAGCGGTCTGTCTGACCACCCACGGGAGGCCGACCGTTTTGAGCAAGACCAGCGGCAAGGGCCTTCCGGTCGTCGTCGGTCAGCGGGACGAAGCGGCCGTCCGTGCTGCCGAGTGGTCGCCACCAGATCACGTCGTCGCAGGCCCAGGACTCTTCCCGGAGCCCGACCTTCGTGACCTTCCCGGTGGCGGTCTGGGGGAGTGACGGCGAGATCCGGACATAGCGCGGCAACCACTTGGGTCCCAGGTCCGGCTGCTCTCTGAGCCAGACGGCGAAGGCGTCGGGGTCGAAATCCATCCCCGGCACCATCTCGACCGCCACCATCACCTGGTCGCCGGCGCCCGACGCCGTGTCGGGGACGGGGTAGACGGCGGCCACGGCCAGGTCGGGATGGCGCGAGATGATCGACTCGACCGGGCCTGCCGCGAAGTTCTCCGAGTCGACCCGCAGCCAATCCCCGGTCCGGCCGGCAAAGTAGAAGAAGCCCTCGGCGTCGACGTAGCCGAGGTCGCCGGTCCAATACCAGCCCCGGCGCAGCCGCTCCTGCTCGGCGTCGTCGCGTCGGTAATAGCCCTCGAAGCTGCCGCGGCCGCTCCGGTTGACGATCTCACCGATAGCCGCGCCGGCATTGAGCAGACGCCCCTCGTTGTCGATCTCCGCCGGCGGGCACTCCTCGCCGGTCTCGGGGCTCATGACGGCCAGGTCGACACCGCCCACCGGCTTGCCCAATGCCCCCTTGGGCATGCCGAGCACCGGGTTGATGGCCGCGCCGCCCTCGCTCTGGCCGTAGCCCTCAATGAGGTAGCAGCCGAACCGGGCGTGAAAGCGGTCGCGGTCGCGCACCGAGGCCTCGGTGCCGAAGGCGCTCTTCAGCGTGTTCTCGGCGTCGTCCGCCCGCTCGGGCGTGGCCAGGATGTAGGCGATGGCCTTGCCCACGTAGCTGAACTTGGTGGCCCCGAAGCGATGCACGTCGTCGATGAACGCCGAGGCGCTGAAGCGCGGGCGCGTGGCGATGGCGGCGCCCACCATGACCGACGGGCCCCACAGCGCCATGAGGGCGTTGCCGTGGAAGAGCGGCATGGGGCAGTAGCAGACGTCCTCCGCCGTGTAGCCATAGCCGGGCGCGGCCACTTCGGCGATGCCGGCCAGGCGGCCCTGGGTGCAGCGGACGGCCTTGGGCACACCCGTCGTCCCGGACGTGAAGATGAGGAGGAACAGCGCGTCCTCGGTGACCTCCTCGACGTGATCGATGAGGTGACGGGCCTCGTCGCTGTCGGCGAACCGGGCCAGGAGCGCGTCGTAGCGGTCGGTGCCCACAACCAGCACGTTGTCGTCGTCCACCCCGAGGTCGAGGCCCCGCAACAGGGCGGCCCCTTCCTCGTCGGTGACGATCATGGCGCAGTCGGTGGCCCGCACGTCGGCGGCGAGCGCCTCGCCCCGCCGCGTCGGGTTGATCCCCACCTTGGCCGCGCCGGCCAGCGCCGACGCGTTCAGCCAGAAGAGGTACTCGGCGCCGTTGGGCAGCAGCACGCCGATGTGCGGCTTGCCGCCGCCGAAAAGGGACCGGGCCAGAGCACCCCTGGTGGCGCCTTCCTGCACGGCCTGGCGCCAGGTCCAACGGTGGTCGCCGTCCATCACACCGATACGGTCGTCCTCGGCCCGGGCCACCAGCATGTCGGCGACGCTCGTCATGACAGCGCCCATCCGGGGGTGCGGCGGACGAGCGAGCGGTCGAGGTCGTCAACAGTGGCGGCGCCGCACAGGGCCATGGTGCGCCGCAGCTCGGACTCGTACCAGCGGAGCATCCCCGCTACGCCCTCGGCCCCGCCTGTGGCCAGAGCCCACAGCGACGGGCGCCCGACCAGGGCCGCCCGGGCCCCGAGGGCCAGCGCCTTCACCACGTCAGGAGCGCGGCGCACGCCGCCGTCCACGTAGACCTCGGCCCGCCCGGCGACCGCGTCAATGACCTCGGCCAGGATGTCGGCGGTGGCCGGAGCGTCGGCGAGTTGACGGGCACCGTGATTGGACACCACGACGGCGGCTGCTCCCGCCTCGACGCAGCGCACGGCGTCGTCCGCCCGCTGCACGCCCTTGACCACGACGGGCAGGTCGCTCAGCCCGGCCAACCACCCGATGTCGTCGGGCGTCAGTGCCGGTTCGAACTCGTTGGTGACGATGGCCATGAAGCCGCCCTCGCGGGCGCTGTCGGTGCTGTCGCCCGCCAGGTTCGGCAGGGCGAGGTCGTCCGGGAGGCGCACGCCGGTGCGCCACTCGCGCAGGCGGAGCCCCGAGACCGGCGCGTCGACGGTCAGGACCAGGGCGCGATAGCCATGGCCGGCGGCCCGGCGGACCAACTCCTCGGTGCGTGCCCGCTCCCGGAGTATGTAGATCTGCATCCAGCGGGTGGCCCCGGGCGTCGCTGCCGCGACGTCCTCGAGCGGGCACGTGGCGAGCGAAGACAGGATCAGCAGTGCACCCGCGTCGGCGGTGCCCCGGGCGGTGGCGACCTCACCTTCGGGGTGGGCCAGACCCTGAATGGCCGTGGGGGCGATGGCGACCGGCGAGCTCACCGCGCTCCCGAGCAGCGTGGTGGCCGTGGAGACCTCGGCGATCCCGGCCAGGACGCGGGGGTGCAGCTGCCAGTGGCTCCAGGCCTCGACGTTGCCCGCCAGGAGCCGCTCGTCGTCGGCGCCCCCCGAGTAGTACGCGTAGGCCATCTCGCCGATGGCGTGCCGGGCTTCACGCTCGAGATCGTCCAGGGAGAGGTCGGTGACCAGGGGCGCCGTGGATGTCACGGCGTCAGGGATGTGCTCGGGCGCATCGGTCCTGGCAGGATGAGCAGGCACGGGCCGCATGGTAGGCGCGCCCGAGCTGTGGACACCCGGAGGTGCCGTGCGTTTCTCGTTTGCCGAGTCGATGACTGATCCGTCGTTCTACGTCCCGCTGGCCCAGGCGGCCGAAGCAGCCGGTTTCGACTCCATGGTCGTCCCGGACAGCATCTGCTATCCGGAGGTGTCGGACACCACCTACCCGTTCAACCCCGACGGGACCCGGGAGTTCCTGGAGGACAAGCCCTTCCTGGAGCCTTTCTCGCTCATCCCGGCCATGGGCACGCTGACCGAGCGCCTCCGCTTCGTCACCTTCGTCATCAAGCTGCCGATCCGCCAGCCGGTGCTGATCGCCAAGCAGGTGAGCTCGACCGCGGTGCTGACCGACAACCGGCTGTTGCTCGGCGTCGGCACCAGCCCGTGGCCCGAGGACTACGAGATCTGCGGCGTGCCCTGGGAGCGCCGGGGCAAGCGGATGGACGAGGAGATCGCCATCATGCGGGGCCTCATGGCCGGGGGCTTCTTCGAGTTCCACGGCGAGGTTTTCGACGTGCCATCCATCAAGATGTGCCCGACGCCGACCAAACCCGTGCCCATCCTCATCGGAGGGCACCACGAGGCCGCGCTGAAGCGGGCGGCCATCGACGGCGACGGCTGGCTGCACGGTGGGGGAGACCCGGCCGACCTGCCGGGGCTGCTGGCGCGTTTGGCCGAGTTGCGCAAGGAGCACGGGACGGAGAACAAGCCGTTCGAGGTACACGTGATTTCGCTGGACGCCTACACGATCGATGGCGTGCACCGGCTGGAGGAGCTCGGCGTCACCGACGTGATCGTTGGCTTCCGCTGGCCCTACGGCGTGGAGCAGGACACCGAGACGCTGGAGACGAAGGTCGACAACCTGAAGCGGTTCGCCGACGACGTCATCGCCAAGGTCAACTGAGAGGGAGGGACATGACCGACGCACCGTTGAACGCCCGCGAGCTGGGCATCAGGTCGCGGGCCGCCGTTGCCGCCAAGGACCGGGACACCTGGCTGGGCCTGTTCGCCGAGGATGCCGTGGTGCAGGACCCCATCGGCCCTTCGCCCCTCGACCCCTCGGGGAAGGGCCAGCGTGGCAAGGAGGCCATCGCCGCGTTCTACGACAATGTGATCTCCACCAGTGAGAAGACTGAGTTCGAAATGAACCAGTCGTACCTCTGTGGCGACGAGGTGGCCGAGGTGGGCGTCATCCGCATCACCCTGGCCGGCGGCACGCATCAGGCGATCGTCCGTGGCGTCTACACCTACCGCACCGACGGCGCCGGCAAGATCGCCGCGCTGCGCACCTTCTGGGAGTCGGATGCCATGGAGATCGTGGAAGTCGGAGCTTGAGCAGCGCTGTGTCCGTTCCAGTCCGTGATGGCCTGTTCATCGATGGTGACGTGCCCGCGCTGCTGGGCACCCGCTGCGGCGCCTGCGGTTCGGTCCACTTCCCGCGCGCCGACGCCTGCACCTACTGCGCCACCCCTGATCCGGCGCCCATTGCACTCTCGTCCCCGGGCACGCTGTGGGCCTGGACGGCCGTGACGGCGCCGCCGCCGGGTTACCAAGGCGAAGTGCCGTTCGGCGTCGGCGTGGTCGAGCTGCCCGAGGGCGTGCGCGTCATCACGCGGCTGACCGAGAGCGACCCGGGGGCGCTGGCCGAGGGTCAGCCGATGGAGCTCCGCATTGTGCCGCTGCACCGCGACGACGACGGGAACGATGTCGTGACCTACGCCTTCGCACCGGTCTCGGCATGACGGCCGTCACGGTGGCCGGGGTCGGCCTGCATCCCTTCGGCCGCTTCGAGGGCGTCTCGACCACCGACATGGGTGTGGTGGCGGTGCGCGCGGCACTGCAGGAAGCCGGGATCGGCAAGGGCGACTTCCAGGCCGCCTTCTGCGGCACGGCCTACGGCGGCGTGGCCACCGGGCACAAGGTGTTGAGCCGGCTCGGCATGACGGGCATGCCCATCGTCGACGTCGAGGCAGGGTGTGCGTCGGGGGGCGCCGCGCTCATGCTGGCGGCGGCGGCCATTCGCGCCGCGCAGTACGACACCGTGCTCGTCTTCGGCACCGAGAAGATGCCGCGGGGCATCATCCGCTCCTCCTTCTTCGACCCCTGGCAGGAGGAGGCGGGTCTGGCCGCCACGCCGGCCTTCTTCGGCCTGCGGGCCCAGCGTCTCTGCATGACTTCGGGCGTGACCAAGGATCATCTGGCCCGCGTGGTGGTGAAGAACCGCCGTCACGGTGCCGCCAACCCCGACGCTATGTACCAGAAGGAGACGACGGTGGAGGCGGTCCTGGGCTCACGCGTCGTGTGCGAGCCGTTGCACCTCTTCATGCTGTGCTCACCCAACGAAGGCGCGGCCGCGCTGGTGCTGCGGCGGGCCGACCTGGCACCTTCGGGCGTGACCCTGGCTGCCGCGGTCCTGCGCTCGCACATCCCCGGCTCGGTGCTGAGCGAATCGACCCCGCTGGCCGGGAAGGTCGACGACGAGGTGCCGGCGCCGACCACGCTGGCCGCCACCGACGCCTACGAGGAGGCCGGCCTCGGCCCCGCCGATCTCCACGTCGTGGAATGCCAGGACACCGACGCCGCCCGCGAGCTGGGCTCCTGCGAGGAGCTCGGGCTGTGCGAGACCGGCGGATCGGCCGCGCTGCTCGATTCGGGTGCGACGACCCTGGGCGGGCGCCTGCCGGTCAATCCGAGCGGGGGACTGCTGTCCAAGGGCGAGCCGCTCGGCGCTTCCGCCCTCGGCCAGGTGGTCGAGCTCGTGCGCCAGCTGCGCGGCGAGTGCGGGCCGCGCCAGGTCGAGGGCGCCCGGGGGGCCCTGTCGCACACGGTGGGCCGGGGGGCCAACGCCGGCGTGGTGATCCTCACCCGCTGAGCGACCCCGTCGCGGCCCGAAGTTTGGCGCGATACTCGCCCTGCCGAACACCCGAGGGTGGCTCGTCGGCCCATGCACACTCACGAGGAGCTCCGAGATGCCCGATACCGTCTTCCTGCCCGACCGCATCGAAGTGACCCGACCGATCGCGGCGTCACCTTCGGCCATCTTCGACGTCGTGCGCAGCCCTGCCGGCCACGTGGCCATCGACGCGTCGGGGATGCTGCAGGACTACACGGGTGATCCGGCAGAGAAGGTGGGTGACACCTTCGTCATCCACATGGACCGCGAGTCGCTCAACGACTTCCCGCTCGGCAAGTACGACGTGACCGTGCACATCATCGCCTTCGAGCCCGACGCCGAGATCGCGTGGGACCTCGGGGCTGACATCGGAATCCCGCACTTCTACGGGTACCGGCTGGAGGCCGGCGAGGACGGCATGACGAACGTGACGTCGTACTACGACTGGTCCAAGGTGGAAGGCGACTTCAAGGAGCGGTTCCCCATCGTGCCGGACACGGCGCTGCGCGCCACCCTGGGCATTCTGGATCGGACCGTCCGCAAGGGCCTCTAACGGACACCCGCCTCGCCGCCCGCCCGACGGCCGGTGCACAACCGTCGTACGGTATGCGGCGACGTGGGGCAGAAGAACCGTTCGAGAACGCGACGCCGGTGGGGCGCCTGGGGACTCGTGCCCCTGATTGCCGGTGCGGCACTCCTGTGCAGTGCGGGATCCGCGGCAGCGGCGGCCGGGCCCACGTCGGCCTCCACGCAGGGCATCGCCGGGTGGACGGCGGTCGGGAACTATGACGAGAACACGCTCATGGCCGGTGAGGGTGTGGCCACTGTCGGCACCGCCGAGGTGTACCGGGGGCTCCAGTCGGTGCCGAGCACGCTGGCGGCGCAAGGATGGACCCACATCGGGGATCTGGACTCCATCCGTGGAGACCTGTTCGATGCCTATCAGGGTCCCAGCTCCGGGAACTCCAAGATGTTCCTCGTGACGACCCCGTCGGGGAAGACGTTCGAGTACACGCACACCCTCGTGCCGGGCGAGCTGTACAACAACTCCTTCGCCACCATTTCGCCCGACGCCCAGTGGATGGTGGCCGGGGAGTGGGAGACGATGACCCATCTGCAGATCTACCCGACGCCGCTGCTCAACCGCAAGACCTCGCCCGACGGCGGCTCACTTCGGCTCGCCGGGTACATCAAGCTCGATCACAAGGTGAATGACATTCAGGGGTGTGACTTCGTGACGTCGGTGCGATTGATCTGCGCCTCCGACGACGACACAAAAACCTTGTTTCCCAACGAAAAGCCGCTCCTCCAGGTCACGCTGCCCAAGGCGCTTCACGGCACGAGCGTGAAGGCACACGTCGTGGATCTCGGCTCGATCCCGCAGGTCAGCACCTGTTCGGGCACCTTCGAAGCAGAGGGAGTCGACTTCGACGTTTCCACTGGCACGTTGCGGGTCGAGGTCATTCAACCCGGCTCGTGCATTCTGAAGACCACGGTCTTCGAATACAAAGCGGCCGGAAAGCGGCGCTAAGCCTCAGCAGTTTTCCGGTCGACGGAACAACGCGTCAGGCCCTGATTTCGAAGGGTCGCGCTCTCCTCAACCCGCAGAACCGAAGAACGGCGCGCTGAAGGCGAAGACGCCACCGTCGGCACTGGCGATCCAGTACCCACCGGTCGCCGGGTCCTCGGCGATTCCGACGACAGGCTCGGCCAGGTGCTGTCCCGCCATTGATCCCTCGAACGGCTCGTTGTAGCTGAAGACGCCCCCGTCGGAGGCAACCAGCCGGTAGCCCGTCCCGCTGGGTGCACTCTCCATGCCGACGATGGGCTTGTCCAGGTGGAGAGCGGCGGCAGAACCCTCGAACGGTGCGTTGAATGCGAAGACGGCTCCGTCGCGGCCGACGAGCCAGTAGCCACCGGTGGCCCGATCCACGGTCATGCCCACGATGGGTTGATTCATCGGATGACCACCCATCGATCCGAAGTAGCCGGCGTCGCCGAACGCGAACACACCGCCGTCAGCGGCGGCCAGCCAGTAACCCCCATGATCCGGGGTGAGCACCATGGCCACGATGGGTGCGTGCAGACGGAGCCCCGTGGCAGACCCGAGGAAGGGTGCGTTGATGGCGTAGACCCCTCCGTCAGCGGAGGCGAAGTAATAGGAGTCCACGTTGTCGTGGTTGTACATGGCGCCCATGCCGACGATCGGCGCGTGAGGATCGGTCACGAGGAAGCTCGGGTCGTCAACGGCATGGTGGGGGCCGTGGGACATCACGGCGGCACTGTTCGTGAAGGTGAGGTAACCCCCGTCGGGGTTCGGGTCGGCCTGAATGCCTGCAAACGCCGTGTGACAATCAGGAACGGTGACCGTCCCGTTGAAGCTGTAGGTGGTTCCCTGCCCGTCGTGGCCCGAGAGCTGCACGGCATAGGTACCCGGGTAGACGCGGTAGATGGCCGCGTCGGGCCCGGTGAGCGAGACCTGCCCACCGAAGGGGACGCCGTTCGGCCCCTTTGCCAACACCGACAGGCTGCCGGACACGGGCCCGACGGGTCCGAGGGGGGAGGTCAGCACGGCCAGGACCGAGCCGAAGCCGATGTCGTAGCAGGAGGGGGTGATGGAGACGGCCCCAGTGGCGGGGGTCGTGGCCGAAGCCGCCTGGGAGAAGAGCCCGATCCCCAGGACGTTCACAGCGGCTGCAATCACCACCGCAATGGCCGCCAACTTGCCCTTCGATGGTTTCCTCGAGACCGCCACTGAGTCCTCCTCAACTACAGAACAACGACTGCCTACTGGCCCAAGGTCGACGTTGCAAGCGCCCGCGGCCGACGAGAGAAAGGTCCGCGCCGGGGTCGTGGCCCTGTCATTCGGGTTGCAACGACGAACGCGCGAGAGAGAAGCAGGTCAGATGGCCTCTCCGGCTGTCATGCATCGTGGTGAGTGGCCGCGGCGGGTGAGATCGGGGAGTTCCAACCGGCGTCAATGGCGCCGGCCGGCACGTCATCGGCGTCCGTGCCGCTTTTTCACGGCTTTCAGCGCGATCACCGAACAGAAAGCAGGCATCTCGCTTTGGAGGAACCTTGCCGTTGGCTCCGCAGCCATACCGCTGTCGCGCTTTTCACAATTCCCGCACAACCCCTGGAGCTCTCCTCCGTCTCGGTGCGGAAGTTGGCGGTGAGGAATGGGTAGAACTCCGGGCGCCGTCCGTGCCCGTCCGCGGCGAGTCGGGGAAGCCCACCCTTCGACGCCGCCGGCTCCTTGGCCTTGAGGTGCTGCTCCACAATGGCGACCATCTCGTCTTGCGGCGTTGACCTGCTCCTTCTGTCTCGACGAGGCCTCTCCACGAGTCTGCGTGAGGGGTATTGTTATGAGATGAGTCTCTCACGTCAAGATGCCTATCTCACAAAGGGAGCGCGGACGAATCAGAAGGCCCGGACCCGTGCGGCGCTGCTGCAGGCCGCGGAGGACTTGTTCGCCGAGGGCAGGTCGCCGTCCATGCCCGAGGCGGCGGACCGTGCGCTCGTCTCGGTGGCGACGGCCTACCGCTACTTCTCCTCGGCCGACGACCTCTGGTGGGAGGCGAGCATGGCCGGCGAAATGCAACAGACGATGCAGCAGACCATGGAGCGCACCCAGGCCGCCGGGCCCGAGCCACAGGCTCGACTGGAGGCGGCGATCCGGAGCAACGGCTTTGCCATGCTCGACGATCAAGTCCCGTTCCGCCGCATCGCCCAGATCGCCCTGGAGCAGTGGTTCCGCCGGCGCGAGGCGGATGAGGCCCAGCCCGTCCCGACCCGGGCCGGGCGCCGCAACGGGCTCATTGAAGAGGTGTTGCGGCCTCTCGCCGGCAGGCTGTCGGCGGACGACCTCGACCGAGTTGGGCACGCCCTCGGTCTCGTCTTCGGCACCGAGGCGATGATCGCCCTCACCGACGCCGTCGGCCTGGACGCGGCAGCCGCCAAGTCGGCACTGCTCGATGCCAGCCGCTGGATGCTCGCCGGCGCGCTCGCCGAGTTGGCCGAGGTTTGATTCGGTTCTTCTCGCCCATGTCCTCGGTTGGCGCGGGGACGCTGCTTAGGATTCATCCGTGACATCGACCGGCGCACCTCCGACACCGGATCCCGTCTGGGTCGACGACATGCAGATACGCATGCTCGCCCCGTCCGAATCGGCTCGGCTCGGCGAGGCCGTGCGGGCCGTGTACGGCGAGACCTATCCCGTGCGGTGGACCTACGACGCCGAGGACGTAGCGCGACGGATCTCCGCCGGCCTCCTGATCTCGGCCATCGCGGAGACGGCCGCCGGCGAGCTCCTCTGTCATTCGGGGCTCTCGCTCGACGCCCCCGACGACGTCGTCGGACATGCCGGCCAAGCGCTGACGCTTCCCGCCGCCCGGGGGCGGCACATCTTCACCACCGTCAAGCAGTATCTCCTCGACTGGGCGACGGCGCTCGGGCTCGTCGGCATGTACAGCGAGGCCACCGCCGCCCATCCCTACAGCCAGCAGGCCCTGCTCGACCTGGGCGGGCACGAGACCGGGTTCATGCTCGGGTTCATTCCGGCGTCGGTCGACAACAACGCCGCGTCGGGTTCGAGCCCGGGCCGCCAGTCTGCGGCGCTGTTCTTCCTCCGCCTGCGACCGGGCCAGGAGCGGGTGGTCTACGCACCGGAACGTCATCGGGCGATCGTGCGCGACACGATCGAGATCTGTGGCTTTCGGGCGCAGTTGGCCGAGGTACCGGCCCACAGCGATCTCCCCCCACTGTCGCAGCTCCACCTCGAGGCGGACCCCGGTGACAACGTCGTGGTGCTGACCGTGCGCCAGGCCGGAGCGGATCTCACCGCACGCGTCGACGCCGAGCGCTCGCGGTTGTTCGCGCAGGGTGTCGACGCCTTGTACGTGGACCTGCCGCTCGACCGGCCCGAGTCGGCCCATGTGAGTGATGCGCTCGAAGAGCTGGCCCTCTCCTACTCGGGGATCTTCCCCAACAACCAGGCGGCCGGCGACGTGATCCGCCTGCAGTGCCTGCGCAACGCGACGGCGTGGTGTCACGACGTCGCCGTGGCGTCTCCCCACGGTGCCGCGCTGCTGCAGTACGTCATTGCGGACATGGAGGCGGTGGGTCAGCCCGTGGCGCACGACGGTGACGGCCCTTCCGACGACACCATCCCGCTGGTGGCGGTTCCCTGAGCGCGACGGTGGACTGGTGGCGGATCTCAGGGTCGGTGCGTGTATCGCTGAGGCCAGCTGTCTTCGGGCGCACGCGCTGCCGGCGACCTACGCTGAAGACTGGAGAGCCGGGAAGACTGGTCGGCACGCAACCGAGACCACCGTGACCCTTCCTGCCCCCACGCCTGACGCACCCGTGCCTCTGTGAGTACACCGGTTGATGCCGTCGCGTTCATCCTCGGGACCGCCGTCAGCCTCGGGGCCAGTTGGCTGCTCGTCTCACGCATTGAGCGGATGGGCAACCGCCTCGGTGTCACCGAGGCCATGTTGGGGCTCATCGCCGCCCTGGCCGCCGACACGCCCGAGATCACGTCAGCCATCAGCGCCCTGGCCAGTCACCAGCAGGAGATCGGCTCCAGCGTCGTGGTGGGCTCCAACGTCTTCAACCTCGCCGCGCTGCTCGGGCTGGGCGCAGTCGTCGCCGGCTGGGTGGCGCTGCACCGGCGTGTCGTGCTGCTGACCGGGGCCATCTCCCTCTGGATCGCCGCCGCCTGCGTCCTCGTCGTCTTCGGCGATCTGCCCCCGGTAGTGGGCCTCCTGCTCGTCGTCGCGGTGCTCGGCCCTTACGCTGTCCTGGCCGCCAGCCGACACGCCAAGCCGGCGCGTACACGAGCCGGCCGCTGGCTCACCCTGGCCATACGCGAGGAGGAGCTCGAGCTGCACCCGGCGCTGATCCCTGGTTCGCAGCGGTTCGATCTGACCGTGGTTGTAGTGGCGCTGGTCGTGGTGGTCGGCGCTTCCGTCGTCATGGAGCGCGCCGCGCAGAGCCTCGGCTCGCGCTTCGCAGTCCCCAACATCGTCGTGGGCGGACTCGTGTTGGCCGCCGTGACGAGCCTGCCCAACGCGGTGGCGGCCGTCTACCTGGCCCGGCGGGGCCGGGGCACAGCGATGTTGAGTACCGCGCTCAACTCGAACGCGCTGAACATCGCGTTTGGGCTGTTGCTCCCCGCTGCCGTTGTCGGCCTTGGCGTCACGACCAACCGGGAGATCCTGGTGGCGCTCTGGTACGCCGGCCTCACCGCGATCGTCCTCCTCTTCGCCTACCGGGAGCACGGCCTGCGCCGGCACACGGGCACGGTCGTCCTGGTGGCCTATGCGTTGTTCATCGTGGTGATGGTGGCGGTGGGGCTCGGGCACACCGACTGGTACTGGTACGTGGTGCCGCCGGTCCTCATCGGAGTGTGGGCGGCCGTGCTCCTCGCCCGCCGTCCCTTCGTGCCCGAGCCGGCCGACTAGCCGAGCCGGCGCAGCACGTCGGGCAGTTCGGCCAGCGTGCTGACCACCGCGTCCGGTCGCGGGCCCTCGTGGGGAAACGGCACCGCACCGTCGCGGTCGAGCCAGACGGAGTACCAACCAGCGCCGTGGGCGCCCGCCACATCGTTGACAGGATGATCCCCGACCAGCACGCACACCTCGGGCCCCACGGCCAGCTCGCGCTCGACGACCTCGAAGATCCCCTTGTCCGGCTTGGCCACACGGTGATCCTGCGCGAACACCACCGACTCGAAATACGACGCCAGCCCGACCGTCTCGGGCAGCCGGCTCCCGTTGGAGAGCAGGCCCAGGCGGTAGTCGGCCCGCAAGACGTCGAGCGCCGGAATGGTGTCGGGGAACAGCGCGGCGTCGCGGTCCCGCTCCCGGAAGTACAGCGCGCTCAACTCCGCCGCCAGGGCGTCGTCATCGACCTCGTCGCCACCCTGGGCGTCGCGCTGGCGTTGCAGCGTCCGGCCGAAGCCGAGCACGCGCAATTCGGCCAACGACCACACGTCGGGAAACTCGTGGGCCACGTCGGCCCTGTCGGCCTGCAGGTCCTCCCAGTGCAGCGCGTCAGAGAAGGGACCGGGCCGTTCGGCGCGCAGCGCGGCCGCCGTCACCACCAACGCGTCGCGCATCACCTGCTCGAAGTCCCACAGGGTCTGGTCCCCGTCGAAGAGGACGGCCTCGATCACGGAGCGACGAGGACCACCTTGCCGAACTTGGCGCCGGCGGCGAAGCGGTCGTAGGCGGCCTGCGCCTCGGCGAGCGGGAAGGTCTCGCACACCGGAACCTGCAGGCGCCCCGCCACGAGCGCCGGCAACACGTGCGCCGCCATGTCAGCCGCCACCTCGGCCTTCTCTCTCCGGCTGCGGGCGCGCAGGGTAGAACCGCCGATGCTGGCCCGCAGGCGCATCAGCGTCATGAGCTCGATCTCCATGCTCCCGCCGCCCCCGACGCCGATCACGATGACGCGACCCCACGGGGCAAGGTGGGGCAGCACGCTTGTCAGGCTGGGCGCGCCGACCAGTTCGAGTACGACGTCATAGGGGGCATGCGTCTCCTCCTCGCCCGGCGTCAGCACCACGTCCGCCCCGAGTGCGGCCACCTCTTCGTGCCGCTCGGGGTTGCGCACCGTGGCGGTCACGGTCGCCCCGGCCCGCGCCGCCAGCTGGACGCCGGCGGTCCCCACGCCTCCCGCCGCGCCTGAGATCAGCACGCGCTCGCCCATCTGCAGGTCGGCCTGGCGGAAGAGCGCGTCGTAGGCGGTGGTGAAGACCTCGGGGAACCCGCCGGCCTCGGTCCACGACAGGCCGTCGGGGACGGGCAGGGCATGCGTCTCGTCGACGAGCGCCAGCGTGGCCTGCGCACCGCCGCCGACCACGGCCATGACCCGGTCACCGGGCGCGAAGAGCGTCACCTGGCGCCCGACCGCCACCACCTCGCCGGAGAACTCCATGCCCGGCACGTCGGCGGGCCAGCCGGGCGGCGCTGGATAGAAGCCGGCCCGCTGTATGAGGTCCGCCGCGTTCAGTCCGGCCGCCCGCACCGCCACCAGGAGCTCGGTGTCGCCGGGAACCGGATCGTCCCGTTCCTCCCAGTACAGCTGGCCTTCCCGGATGACGACGGCGTGCATGCTGGTCACCCTACGCGGCCCGGGCACGGCGCCACCGGTCCCCATTAGGGTCACGCCTATGGCTCTCTACGACATCCCCATTCACACGCTCCAGGGCGACGACGCCACGCTGGGTGACTACAAGGGCAAGACCCTGCTGCTGGTCAATGTCGCCTCCAAGTGCGGCCTCACCCCGCAGTACGAAGGGCTCGAGCGCCTGCAGAAGACCTACGAGGGTCGCGGCTTCTCGGTCATCGGCTTCCCCTGCAACCAGTTCCTGGGCCAGGAGCCCGGCACTGCCGAGGAGATCGCCACGTTCTGCTCGACCACCTACGGCGTGACCTTCCCGCTCATGGAGAAGATCGACGTGAACGGCGACGACCGCAGCCCCGTCTACACCGAGCTGACGCAGAAAGAGGACGCCGAGGGCAACGCCGGCGACATCACGTGGAACTTCGAGAAGTTCCTCGTGTCCCCCCAGGGTGACGTCGTGGCGCGTTACCGGCCCCAGGTGGAGCCCGAGGACGCAGTCATTGTGGGCGACATCGAGGCGCAGCTGACCGCTTGACACCCACGCACCCCGCTGCGGCGGGGTTCGCCGCGTCCATCTTCGACATGGACGGGCTCCTCATCGATTCCGAGATCCTCTGGCACGAGGCGGAAATCGAGATCCTGGGTGGTCTCGGTGTCCCCCTTGCCGTCGAGGGCTGCCGCTCCACCAAGGGCATGTTCGTGGGTGAGGTCACCGCGCACTGGTACGCCCTGCATCCGTGGCCGGGCGCCACGCCGACGCCCGACGAGGTGGCGGTGACGATCGTCGACCGCGTCATAGAGCTCATCAAGACCAAGGGCGTGCTCAAACCGGGAGCTGAGCACGCCATCGCCATGTGCCGCGAGCGCGGCCTCCCGCTCGCCGTTGCCTCCTCGTCGCAATACCGTCTCATCGATGCGGCGCTGGCGCACTTCGGCCTGCGCGACAGCTTCGATCTGGTGCATTCGGCAGAGGACGAGGAGTACGGCAAGCCGCACCCGGCCGTCTTCATCAGTGCGGCGAGGAAGCTGGGTGCGCCGCCGCGCCGATGCCTGGTGTGGGAGGACGCACCCGCCGGCGTGCTGGCAGCCAAGGCGTCGTCCATGACGTGCATCGCAGTTCCTGAAGAGGGTGAGGGCCATCACCCCGCCTTCGGCTTGGCCGATCTGGTGGTCGACTCGCTGCTCGACGTGACGAGCGAGTCGCTCGACGCGCTCGAGCGGGCCTTTGCCCCCGGTGTCTGATCGACGCGACGCGATGAGCCATCCATGGCAGCATGACCGCATGACGCGGACGATCGGAAATTGTCGCATTTCCAGGACAGCCCTCACGGTGTCGGCGCTTGTAGCGAGCCTCTCGTGCCTTATCGTCGTTGGCGCCGGTCCGGCCGAGGGCAGTGGTGCAGACAACGCGTCCGTGACAGCGGGCTGTCTTCGCAATGCACGTGGGCCTGCGATCGTCGTGACCGTGTACGGCGCCCCCGTCGGCAACGTCATCGGGCACGAGACGATCGTTGGCCCGAAGCCGACGTCGGGTGACGGTGCGACGAATCGAGAGTTCGCCGCTTCCCAGTTCCACCCTGGACAACCGGTCCCGATGAGCTTGGTGGAAGCTCAGGGCAATGAGACCTACACAGTGACGTTCCACTGGTCCGATGGCTCGAGTCCGAATCACTCACTGGGCCCCATCACAATAAAGACACCAGACTGTGTGCCCTCAGCCTCGTTTGATGACCCGGATCCGTATCCTCAACTGTCGTACATAAACATGGTGCCCACGGCTGATGGGGACGGTTACTACCTGCTCTCGGGAACCGGTCTCGTCAATGCCTTCGATGATGGAACCAGCTACGGGGACACCTATGACGCCTATGACAACCTGTCGAACACGTTGCTGAATGCTCCCGTTGTCGGCATTGCCTCAGGTCCGACCTCGTATTTCGGCGGAACCGAGGGCTACTGGATCGCCACGGCTGACGGAGGCGTATTCAGTTTTGGTGGATTCACGCCTTTCTATGGGTCAGCCGGCTCGTTGTCTCTCAATAGCCCCATCGTTGGGATTGCGTCGACACATGCCGGAAATGGCTACTGGCTTGTTGCTGCAGATGGCGGCATCTTCGACTACGGATCTGCTCATTTCTACGGCTCGACCGGGTCCATCAAGCTCAACTCACCCATCGTCGGCATCGCGCCGACTCCTGATGACGGCGGCTACTACCTGGTCGCGGCAGACGGCGGTATCTTTGCGTTCGGAGACGCAAGGTTCCAAGGCTCGATGGGTGGCGCGCATGTGAACCAACCAATCATCGGCATGGGAGTCGATGAGGCTACCGGTGGCTATTGGCTGGCAGCGGCAGATGGCGGGATCTTTGCGTACGACGCCCCGTTCGATGGGAGCACGGGAAGCATCCAACTGAATCGCCCGATCGTCAGTTTCGCTCCGACCCCAACCGGCAATGGCTACTGGTTCATGGGCTCAGATGGCGGAATGTTCAGTTATGGGGACGCTCAATACTTGGGAAGCGGAGTTCCCAGTTAGACCCAAGGGCCTCAGGCCAGGTCGCGCTCCAGGCGGGCCGCCACCTCGCGGTAGCGGGCCACCGGGATGAGGTGCACCCCGTCGAAGGCGCCCGACTCCTTGATGCCGCCGACCAGGTCGCAGGCGGCGTCCACGCCCGCGTTGCGATCCTTCTCCAGGCGCGTCACGAGGTCTTCGGGCACGGTCAGCCCGGGAATGGTGAAGTTGCGAGCCATGCCGGCGCTGGCGATGACGATGACCCCGGCGTAGACGGGCACGTCCACCTCGACCGTGGCCCGCCAGGCGAGCAGGTCCTCCAGCGAGAAGCCGATCTGCACGCAGAGGAAGTCCGCCGCCTGCTTCCACGCCGGCAACGTCTTCAGCCCGGTGGCGGCGCCGAACCGCATGGCGGAGCGACCGGCATGCCTGCCGCCGGCGTGCCGGCCGGCGCCACCGCCACTGCTGCCGTCGAGTGTGTCGGCGTAGGCCTGTCCCTCGGCCAGCATGGTCTTGACGTTCAGCTCGCTGGTGCGGGCGCCGGCCAACGGTTCGTCCCCGTAGACGAAGAGGAACTGGTCCACGCCGTAGGCCGCTGCGGTCAGCAGGTCGCGCCGGAAGCCGAGCAGGTTGCGGTCGCGGGCGTTGAGGCAGGCGATGGAGCGACCGCCCATCAACTGCACCTCGTGGGCCACGGCCACGCTCGAGACGGTGGCCCGGCCGATGTGGTTGTCGGGGATCAGGAACGACGTGGCCACCGGGCTCAGCACACCGATCTGGTGCCGCACCCGGGTCAAGTCCGGCGTGGTCGCCGGCTCTATCTCGCAGATCAATTCGAAGGGCGCGCCCGTCATGACGTGGCCACCAGTTCCTTCGTGAAGCGGAACCCGTTTGAGGCGCTGTTGGACGGGTCGGGGGTCCAGCCGGACGACGCGTAGAGCGCCACGGCCTCGGGCTGGTTCGGGCCCGTGATGAGCTTCAGGGCGGTCAGGCCGAGGTCGAGTGCTACTTGCTCTATCGCTTCCATGAGCCGGCGGGCCAGGCCCTCGCCGCGTCGGTCGGGGTCGACCCAGAGGCGCCGGATCTCGCCCCGGCCCGGTTCCTGGTCGAGGGCGCGCACGCCGACCCCGCCGATAGGCGGTCCGGCGGCACCGGCGCGGGCCACCACAAAGGCCCCGGCGGGCGGATCGAACATGCCCGGAGTCAGGCCCCGCTCGCCCTCGTGGAGGTAGCCGTAGCGCACGACGAGCTCGGCCTCGGCCTGGGCCACCACCCACTGGGGGCCGGGGTCGGCGTAGGGCTCGCGGACCAGCGTGAGGCCGGCCGCCATGGCGGAAGAGGGGTGATGCATACCCTCTATCCTTTCCGACGTGGCCGGGGCGCCTGTTCCCGCCGCACAAAGGCCGCCTTTCCCCGTGTTCACACCCGTCCCCCCTGACATCGACTTCGTCGCCCTCGAGCAGGCCGAACTGGCCCGCTGGTCGGCCCAGCGCGTCTTCGAGCGCTCCATCGAGCAGCGCCAGGGCGCCGAGCCGTGGGTCTTCTTCGAGGGCCCGCCGACGGCCAACGGCATGCCCGGCCTGCACCACGTCTGGGCCCGGGTCTACAAGGACCTCTTCTGCCGCTTCCGCACCATGGACGGCGCCTACGTGGCCCGCCGGGCCGGCTGGGACACCCACGGGCTCCCTGTCGAGGTCGAGGTGGAGAAGAAGCTCGGCATCACGGGCAAGGAGCAGATTGAGTCACAGGTCGGCATCGCCGAGTTCACCCGGCTCTGCCGCGAGTCCGTGTACTCCTACGTGGACGAGTTCGCCCGCCTGACGACGCGCATCGGTTACTGGGTCGACATGGATGCGGCGTACTGGACGTTGGACTCGACGTACATCGAGTCGGTCTGGTGGCACCTCCAGCAGCTCTTCGATCAGGGACTCCTGTACGAGGACCTGAAGGTCGTGCCGTACTGACCCCGCTGTGGCACGGCGCTGTCGAGCCACGAGCTCGGGCAGCCCGACGTGTACCGCGACGAGGAGGACGAGTCGGCCTACGTGCGGTTCCGGCTGGTCGACGGTGCGGACGGTGCCGCTGCGGCGGCGGTCGGTGGTGGCGCCGAGTGGCTGGGCGTCTGGACCACGACGCCGTGGACGCTGCTGTCGAACACCGGCGTCGCCGTGAACCCCGAGCTGACCTACGCCGTGGTCGACGGGGTCGTGATCGCGTCCGAGCTGGTCGACGCCGTGATGGGGGAGGGGGCGTCGGCCCGGGTGACGGCCCGCGTGCCGGGTTCGGCGCTGGTCGGGCTGCGCTACGTGCGTCCTTTCGACGACGTGGACGTGCCGCACGGTGCCGACGGCTGGCGCGTCGTCCCGGCGTCGTACGTGACGACCGAGGAGGGGACGGGCCTGGTGCATCTGGCGCCGGCCTTCGGCGAGATCGACCGTCAGATCGGCCGCGAGAACGGCCTGCCCTCATTGAACCCGGTCGGACCCGACGGCACGTTCACCGACGCGGTGGAGTGGCTGGCCGGGCGGCGCGTCCGGGAGGCCAACCACGACATCAACGACCGGCTGGAGTCGGAGGGGTCGCTGCTGCGGCGCTTCCCCTACGTCCACTCCTACCCGCACTGCTGGCGTTGCCGCACGCCGCTGATCTACTGGGGCAAGCCGAGCTGGTACATCGCGACGTCGACCCGCAAGGCCGACCTGCTGGCCGCCAACCACACGGTGGACTGGCACCCGGGCCACATCCGCGACGGGCGCTTCGGCGAGTGGCTCGAGAACAACGTCGACTGGGCCCTCTCGCGCGACCGCTACTGGGGCACCCCGCTGCCTATCTGGCGCTGCGGGCGCGGGCACCTGCGCTGCGTCGGCTCCCTGCGTGAGCTGTCGGAACTGTGCGGGCGGGACGTGACGGGGATCGACCCGCACCGGCCGACCATCGACGACGTGACGTTCCCCTGTGGGACCTGCGCGTCTGATGTGGGCGCGGTGGACGAGGTCGACGAGCTGGCCGTGTGCCGGCGGGTCGAGCCCGTCATCGACGCCTGGTTCGACTCGGGCTCCATGCCGGCGGCGCAGGTGGGTTACCCGCACGTGCCGGGGTCGGCGGAGGCCTTCGCCTTCCCGGCCGACTTCATCTCCGAGGCGATCGACCAGACGCGGGGCTGGTTCTATTCGCTGCTGGCCATCAACACCCTGGTCTTCGGCGAGAGCCCCTACCGCCACGTGGTGTGTCTCGGGCACATTGTGGATGCCGACGGCCGCAAGATGTCCAAGTCCCTCGGCAACATCATCGACCCGTGGTCGATCCTCGACACGCGGGGCGCCGATGCCATGCGCTGGTGGATGTTCTCGCAGGGCTCGCCCTGGACCCCGACCCGGGCCACGCTCGGTGCCATCGACACGGCCATGCGCGACATGCTGCTCACGCTGTGGAACACGTTCAGCTTCTTCACGACGTACGCGTCGCTGAACGAGTTCGACCCCGCCGATGCGGGGATCCCGGCCGCTGGGGAACGAGGCCCTCTGGACCGCTGGGTCCTGTCCCGTCTGGCCAGCACGACGGCGGCGGTGACGGAGGCGCTCTCGACCTACGAGCCGCTGGCGGCAGCCACCGCGCTGGCCGACCTCGTCGACGACCTCTCCAATTGGTACGTGCGGCGGAGCCGCCGCCGCTTCTGGCGCACCGACCCCGACGCGCCCGCCGGTGACACCTTGGCGGCGCAGGCGACGCTGCACGAGGTCTTGACGACGCTGTCGTTGTTGCTGGCGCCGCTGTGCCCGTTCGTGTCCGACACCATGTGGCGGCATCTGACGGGGGCGGCCGCCGACGGAGGCGAGTCGGTCCACCTGGCCGACTGGCCCCATGCGGACACGTCGCTCGTTGATGTGGCGCTCGAGGAGCAGATGGCGCTGGCCCGCCGCCTGACCTCGCTGGGCCGGGCCGCCCGCAGCGAGGCCTCGGTCAAGGTGCGCCAGCCGCTCAAGCGCGCCCTGGTCTTCCTGCCCGCCGGCTCGCCCGAGATCCTGCGCGACATCGTGGCGGACGAGCTGAACGTGGACGAGGTCGACGCCGCCGAGGAGCTGAGCGAGGTCATTCAGTTCGAGCTCAAGCCGAACTTCAAGACGCTGGGCGCCCGGCTGAAGGACCTGGTCCGGGAGGTCCAGCCGGCGCTGGCGGCGCTCGACTCCGCTGCCGCGGCGGCCGCGCTCGAAGAGGGGCAGTCGGTCACCGTGGTGCTGGGGGGCAAGCCGGTCGAGCTCTCGCCCGAGGACGTGCAGCTACGCGTGCGGGGCCAGCAGGGCTTCGCCGTGTCGCGCGAGGGCGGCGAGGTCGTGGCGCTCGATCTCGATTTGGACGAGGGCCTGCGCAAGCGCGGGCTGTCCCGCGACGTCGTGCGATTGCTTCAGGACCTGCGCAAGGCTTCCGGGCTCGAGGTCTCCGATCGCATCCGCGTCCACGTGGTGGGCCTCGACGTCATCGCCCAGTTCTTCGACTTCATCGGCCGCGAGGTGTTGGCCGTCGAGATCATCAGCGGCCCTGGTGAGGGTGAGGGAGTCGTGTTGGAACTCGAGGACGAACTGCTGGCAACGCCGGTGCAGGTCTGGATTCAGCGGGTGGATCCTCCAGGCTGACTCTTCGCGCTGGGCTTTTCCCATTCGATTGCTCGCCGGGGAGCCACCGGCAACCTGGAATGCTGGGAAGGGCCTGAGCGGGCGTGGCATGCTTCCCACCCATGGCGGAGCGGCTTGCAGTGAGCGACCTGGCCGGCATCCTCGAGCTGGTGCACGCGCTCGGGGAAGTGGGCGACCCCGACGAATTCCTGGACGTCTCGCTGCAGGGAGTGATGGAGATCGTTCCGTGCACCGTCGCCACGGTGAACGAGGTCGTCCCGTCGGCTGATCGTGTCGTGGGGTGGACCCGCCCGGATTCGTTCCACCTGCCGGACGGCACCCCTGAGGCACTGGCGCGCCTTGCGGGAGAGCACCCCCTCATCACTCACATCGCGACCACGGGTGACGGTTCAGCGCATCGCATCTCCGACTTCTGGTCCCAGGACGAGTTCCACCGGACGGAGCTCTACGACGTGATCTACCGGCCGATGGGCATCGAATACCAGATGGCCGTCGGGTTCCCGGTGCCGCAGCCCACGGTGCTCGGCCTGACGATGAACCGAGAGGTCCAGGACTTCTCGGACCGCGACGTACTGGCGCTCAACACGGTCCGGCCTCACCTTGTCCAGGGTTGGCGAGCCGTCCGCGATCGGCGTCACATGCAGGCTCTCCTCGACGCGTCCGAGGATGCCATCGCGGGCCAAGGTACGGGCCTTGTCGTGTTGTGGGATCAGCCACAGGAACTCACTCCGGGCGTCCTCGTCACCCTCTATCGCTCTTTCGGACGGCCTTCGCGCACATCACCCTTTCCTGCCCGCGTGGCCCGCTGGATCGAGGCACAAGCGGCGCAGTCCCGCGGATCCGGTCTGGCCTTGTCTCGACCGCTCACCTCGCAACGGGACGGTCGACGCGTCATCCTGCGCTACCTGCCGGCGCGAGGGAGCCACCCCGGCGCCGTCGTCGTCACCGAACGGCCGGGCTCCGCCGACCGCAAGGGATTCGAGTCGCTCGGGCTGACGCGTCGAGAGGCCGAGATCGTCGCGCTGGTGGCCGAAGGATCGACGAACGACGTCATCGCGACCCGTCTGGGTCTGGCCACCGCGACGGTGAAGAAGCATTTGGAGAACGTCTACACCAAGCTGGGTGTGCACACCCGGGCCCAAGTGGTCGCCTTCGCGTTCGAGACGCTCGGCGCTGCGGCCGCTGTTGACGCGACCGATCCGTCATCCTGAGA
>DATBAO010000045.1:0-3327 GCA_036271495.1 Acidimicrobiales bacterium | reverse complement strand
ACATCTCCCCGAAGGTGCGGGGGTCGACGTAGCGCAGCTCCCCGCCCTGGGTGAAGGTGATGATGACGTGGGTGTGCTTGGGCTTGGGGTCCTTGGGGGACTTCACCCGCACAATGGTGTTGCGGCAGCGTCGGCACGGTTCGCCCTCACGGTCGTAGACCTGGTGCGAGCCCTGGAAGTCACCCAGCTCGCCGAAGAGGTCGCGGTACTGCTCGTCGGCCAGCGAGGAACCCCGGTGCTTGATGGCGTCGGCCAACGTCTCGACAATTGCGCGGTACAACCGCCGTACCTCCGTCGCCGTCAACGAGTCGGCCGGCCGGTCGTAGCGCAGCCCGGCCTGGTACAGCATCTCGTCGGAGTACAGGTTCCCGATGCCGGCGGTGAAGCTCTGGTCCATGAGGAGGGCCTTGACGCCCCCGTGGTGCTGGTGCAGCAGGGCGCCGAAGCGGTCCCAGCTCATGAGGTCCTCGATGGGGTCGAACCCGAGGTGGGCCAGCTCCGGGATGGCCTTGCGGATGGCGGCACCGTCGCCGCCCGCCGTCCCCGAGACAGGGCTCAGCGGGGTCCCGTCGGCCTTCAGCGGCGGCGTGGAGACGAACATCTCCCCGAAGGTGCGGGGGTCGACGTAGCGCAGCTCCCCGCCCTGGGTGAAGGTGATGATGACGTGGGTGTGCTTGGGCTTGGGGTCCTTGGGCGACTTGACCCGCAACAGCTGACCGCTCATGCCGAGATGCACGACCAGCGTGTCCCCGGTGTCCAGCGTCAGCAACAGGTACTTCCCCAGGCGGCCCACCGTCTTGATGGTGTGCCCCTCCAGCAGGGCCCGGAAGTGCTTGGCCGAGGCGTGGCGGCGCACGGACCGGCCGTTGGACACAGCCACCGCCTTGATCTTGCGGCCCACCACCTCGCGGGACAGATCCTGGCGTAGCGTCTCTACTTCGGGCAGCTCAGGCACTGGTGAGGCCCTCCCAGGCCGCTCGCGCGGCCTCCTGTTCGGCATCCTTCTTCGAGCGACCTTCGCCCGCCCCCCATCGCGTCCCCCCCAAGAACACTTCGGCCGCGTAGACCCGGTCGTGGTCGGGGCCCGAGCCCACCACCACGTAGCGGGGCGTCCCCTCCCCGTCGCGCACGGCCTTCTCCTGCAGCCGGCTCTTGTGGTCGAAGTCGTCGGGCTCCTCGCCGGCGCGCTCGATGGCCTCGCCCAGCTCGCGCAGCACGAGCTCGCGCGAGGCCTCCCAGCCGGCGTCGAGATAGATCGACCCGAGGATGGCCTCGAAGGCGTCGGCCAGGATGGAGGCCTTGGCCCGGCCGCCTGATCCTTCTTCCCCCCGGCCCAACAGGAGGACCTCACCGACCCCGAGCCGGCCGGCCACCTGCGCCAGGACACGGGCGTTCACCACGGCCGAGCGGACCTTGGCCAGCTTGCCTTCGGCGAAGTCGGGAAAGCGCTCGAAGGTGTAGCCCGCCACAATGAGGCCCAGGACGGCGTCGCCCAGGAACTCGAGGCGCTCGTTGGAGGGCGCGCCGCCCTCCTGCTCGCCGCACCAGCTCCGGTGGGCGAGGGCGTGCTGAAGGAGGCTCAAGTCGGCGAAGGAATGGCCAAGTCGCTCGGCCAGTGCGGCCGCACCCTCAGCGCCGGAGTCAACCCGCCTCGAGCTTGGCGTAGACGTAGTCAACAGCGTCCCGGACCGTGCGCAGGTCCTCGAGGTCCTCATCGTTGATGCGGAACCCCACGGTTCGTTCGCCCAGCTCCTCTTCTAGGGCTTCGACCAGCTCAATCAGGGCCAGCGAGTCGGCGTCGAGGTCCTCCACGAAGGAGGCGCCCTCGGTGATCGACGACGGGTCCGTCTCGAGGATGTCGGCCAGCTGGTCCCTGATCAGCTCGAAGACCCCGTTGCGGTCGAGAGGGCCCTGATTGGTGTGGGTTTCTGCTGGCACGGCGACAGTGTACGTCCCGCGAGGCCGCAACCGCCCGTTTAGGGCATTTGAACTGGGCTTTTACGGCTATTCGACCGTTCGGACCGCCGCCGCCACGTGGTCGGCCAGCCCCCTGGTCGCGCATTCGTGCGCCACCAGGATGGCATTCATCATGGCCGTTGCATTGGAGGAGCCGTGGCTGATGACGCAGACCCCGTCGGTCCCGAGGAGCATGGCCCCGCCGGTGTTCTCCGGCTCGAATTCAGCCGCCACGGGCAGCAGGTGCGGCAGCAGGACCGCGGCCGCCTCCGTCGTCGCCTGGTCCGTGCCGAAGACGCCCAGCAGGGTGTCGAAGAGGAAGCGCAACGAGCCCTCCAGGGCCTTGAGCGCCACGTTCCCGGTGAACCCGTCCGTCACGATGACGTCGGCCGGCGAGGGCAGGAGGTCCCGCCCTTCGAGGTTCCCGATGAACTCGAAGCCACCTGTGCCCGCGCTGCCGTCGCCGCCGTGGGCCGCCTTGGCCAGCAGGCCGTGCGTCTCCTTCACCAGGGGCGTGCCCTTCGTCGGCTCCTCGCCGATGGACAGCAGCCCGACCGACGGCGCTGCGGTCCCGAAGCGGGCGCTCACGTAGGCGGCGCCCATCTGGGCGAACTGCACCAGCATGGCGGGGGTGCACTCGGCGTTGGCGCCGGCGTCGACCAGCACGGCGGGCGTCCGGCCCAGCCGGGGCAGCGGGGTGGCGATGCACGGCCGCACCACGCCGGGCAGGCGCCCCATGCGCAGCAGTGCGGAGGCCATGGTCGCACCGGTGTTGCCGGCCGACACCATGGCGGCGGCCTTGCCGTCGCGCACCAGCTCGGCGGCGCGCACGAGGGAGGAGTCCTTCTTGCGACGCACCCCGCCGGCCGGGTCCTCGTCCATGCCGATGACCTCGGTGCAGGCGAAGAGCTCCAGGCCCTGGGTGTCGCCCACCAGGTCGGGCGGGCCGACCAGCACGATGCCGATGCCGTTGCGCTCGGACGCCCGGCGGGCTCCCTCGATGATCTCACCCGGAGCCAGGTCGCCGCCCATGGCGTCGACCGCGACCGGGAGCGTGGCCAGCGTCTCGGGGCTGGGACGCTCGCCCCGATGGCTCAAGTCAGTCGACCTCGACCGCTTGGCGTCCCTTGTACCAGCCGCAGCTGGGGCAGACCACGTGCGGGGTCTTGGAGGCCTGGCAGTGCGGGCACACGCTGCGCGGGGGCCGGCCCAGGCGCCATGCCCCAGCCTGGTGGCTGCGGCCCTTGGCCTTGGACTTCTTCTTCTTGGGGACGGCCATGGCGGGACTCCAACGATCGATTCGGGCGCAGATGCGCTCTCGGACGGTGCCGGACCGGGAAGGACCGGCTACCGGAGCACGTCGAGATTAGC
>DATBAO010000044.1:0-6691 GCA_036271495.1 Acidimicrobiales bacterium | reverse complement strand
CAGGGCGGCACACTCCCCGACCAGTCGCGCGACGAGACGGACTTCTGGCAACCCGACCTGCCGGGGCGGCGCGGCTTCGAGTTGGCCGCCGCCGCGCTTGGGTCGAAGGTCGAGCCGCTGGTGGCCGACTTCCAGACCGTCGACCTCGACGAGGTCGGTCAGTTCGACGTCGTGCTCTACCTCGGCGTGCTGTACCACATGAAAGAGCCGTTGACCTGCCTCGAACGGGTGCGCCGCGTCACCAAAGAGGTCGCCGTGATTGAGACCGAGGCGCTGCACCTCGAGGGAATGGACCACGAGGCACTCCTCCAGTTCCACGCCGGCAGCTCGCTGCGCACCGACTTCGGCAACTGGTACGTGCCGACGATCGAGGCGCTGCACAACCTGTGCCGGGCCGCCGGTTTCTCACAGGTGCGCACGGTCATCGGGCCCCCGGCCGCCCCCGCGGCGCCCACGGCGTCGCTGCAGGTCAAGATCGGGCGGCGCCTTGCCGGCGTCGCGCCGGCCGCTCCCTCGGCGCCGACCGCCAACTACCGCGCCGTCGTCCACGCCAGCGTCTGACGGGAACAGCGCCGCCGCGAACCCGCCGCGCCCGGCCCGAGGGCGTAGGAGACGTCAGTCGTTCTCCACGGTGTAGTCCCAGTACCCGACGACATGCTTGTGGTCGGGCGCCCACTGCATCATGCCCTCCCCCACCAATTCGTAGGAGCGGAGCTTGAACGTCAGCGTCTGATGTGGATGGAGGACGGGCGCCGGTACATGCTCGCCCGGGACAAGCCCCATGAGGAACACCGAGCCGACGTGGTCGACCGAATGAAAGTCGGCGATAGAGACCGGGACGTTCCCGCTGGCGTTCTTCATCGTCACCGTCCAGGTGCACGTGGTGGCTGCCGGCTGATCGGGCAGGCCCTCGCCGGGGACGATCGGTCCGCTCACGGTGACGTCGACATGGAACGACTTGGTCTTCGCCTCAATGGCGAGGCCTTCGGTCTGCAGGGCCGGCTTGGCCACCGTGCCGATCAGCGTGGCATCGACGGTGGGGTCGAGCGTCTTCTTCGGCAGGAAGGAGGGGTACTGCACGGTCTTCTTCCCGGGCAGGGCGGAGGGATTCGCCGCACCCGCACTACCGCAGGTCGAGACGACCAGCACGGCCACGAGCACGACGCCGCACACCAAGCCGGGACCGGGCTTCATCGCCCGACCCCGGCCATGCTGCTTTGTTCCTGCGCTGGAGCCCATCGACTGCGTGCGAGCCCTACCCGTTCCGGCCCTTTGCGCCGTTCTTGCCGGAGTGCCCCGGCACGCCGTTGCCTCCGTTGGCTCCGTCGCCACCAGGGAACCGGTTGGATCCGTTCCCGCCATCGCCGCCGTTGCCGCCGTTCCCTCCGTTGCCGTTGCAGGGCGGCGTATTGGGGGGCGAGGTCGGGCCGCCGGCGGCGGTGAGCCAAGACCCGGCGACGAATTCCTCAGGCGGGCAGGCGCCGTTGCCGCCGTTGCCGCCGTTCCCGCCGTTCCCGAACTTCGAGAAGCCGTTGCCACCGTCGCCTCCCTTGCCGCCACTCGTCCCGCACCCGGACGATCCGGCCACGCCGGGCTTGCCGGCGTCGTTGCCGCTGCCCGGCCGGCCGTTGCGAGCGCCGGAGCCGAGGTCGACGTGCGCCGGGCAATAGAGGGTCGACGTCCCGCTGCCGCTGACCGCCGCGTAGCCGTGCGGCACCGTCACTGCGCTGAAGTGCTCGGCGGTGAACACGTCGGGCCCGAAGCTGGCCAGCCCGGACTGCGCCGCGTACCCGATGTGGCCCTGACCATCGAGGCCGCCACAGACCGTGCCCGCGACCAGAGGCGTGTCGGCGTTCGACGGGTTGGTGCAGGACTTCCGGGTCAGGAGCAGGTCCTCCAGGGTGCGGAGCATGCTGTAGTGGTTGTAGAAGGTGCTCGAGACGGTGCCCGGCTTGATGAGGGGGCTGATGAGCACGGTCCCGGTGTCGCCGCCGCCCGCGGTGAAGTCGGTGGGGTCGAACAGCGGGTCAGCGGTGACACAGCCCGCCGTCGTGGCGGCCTCGTCGCCGCTGGCGCAGCTGGTGCCTCCGACGGTGGATGTCGCGCCTTCGGCACTGAGCGTCACGTTGCCGTTGAAGCCCCCGGGCAGGGTGACGGGCTGGCCGCTGTCGTCGAGCAGCTGGAAGCTGCCGATCCACGGCTTGGCGAAGTTGTTCGAGGCCGTGGTGGTGCTGGCGTTGCCCGACAGCGCGATCGGCCCGATGTCGCTCACCGCACCGACGAACGTGTCCGGCGGGATCGTGTTGCCCGTCCCGTCCGTGCCCGAGATCAGCCGGCCGGTGTCGTCGGCATTGATCTTCGAATCGGCGACCATGCTCGAGTTGGGCGCGACCAGAGCTGACTCTGTCGCCGTGCCCGGTGATCCGGTCACGTTGGCGCTCTCCCCGACGAGCCCGGTCGGCCGGTCGATGAAGCCGGCGGCGCCGGGACCGGGCTGCAGCTGCTGACCGGTGCTGTTCGTCACCTCAGGGTCGTTCGGGCCGGTGGGCTCGGTGCTCACGTTGTGGCCGTTGATGTTCTCGCCGGCGGCGTCGGCCAGGAGCCCGTAGGCCCCGTAGAGGCTGGTGGCGCCCGGCGCCGTGGTGCCGGGCGAGCCGAAGGACGGCTGGTCGGCCGGCGCCGAAGCGGTCGTGCTGTCCCCTGGGGCAGGCACGTTGTTGAAGCTGTTCCCGATCGTGAAGGGCGGGTTGGCCTCGTCGAAAGTGACGTCGATCATGCCGCCGTCGGCGAAGGCGGCGGACTGCTCAATCATCGGGATGTAGTAGCGCAGGAACAGGTCGGCGGCGTAGAGCCCTCCCGTGTAGTTGGCGGGGGTCGTCGCCTCGGGGTCGTCGGCGGGCAGGCCGGCCGGCGTGTAGTTCGGCGTGCCGTTCGCGTTGAAGGCGCCTGAGAGGTTGTTGCCCTGGCAGCTGGCATCGTGGGCGTCGCTGCAGTTGTTCGGGGTGATCCAGTTGAACGCCGGGACCTTGCTCGACGGCAGGGTCAGGTCGTGGGCCAGGCCGTAGGTGGGGTCGTCGAGGTTGGCCACGTGGTTGGCGTCGCAGTTGGAGTCCTGCTTCCCCGTCGTCGGTGCGCCCGGCCCGTCGAACTCCGGCACCGTCGGCTCGTTCAGGGCCGGCTGGGCCGGGTAGGTGACGCCGCTCTGCGTCCCGCTGGACTCGCCCGTGAGGGAGGAGAACCACCCGGTCGGGAAGTGCTTGGCCACGTACTGGTCAGCCGGGTCGCCGTTGCTGTTCGCGTTGGCCGGCTGGGCTCCGGTGTAGCTCGACACGTCGCCGGTCGGCGCAACCAGGTTCGTCGGGTTGGTGACGGGGTTGCTGCTCGTCGTGCCCGGGTAGCCGCACTGGCCGTCGTCACGACCGGGCACGGTGTCGCTCACGCCCGGGGTGGTGCCGGTCACGTAGGTCGTCGCGCCGACGGGCTGGGCGCCGCCGAGATCCTGGGCGTACCCCTTCCAGGAGACGCCCGCCGCGTTGTACTGGTTGAACAGCGTCGAGACATCCGTCGGGTAGACGCAGCCGTTGTCGCCCAGCGAGGCGTCGATGCCGCCGTGCACGAGCAGCTGGCCCAGGTTGCCGTTGTTGGTGGCCGTGGCGTTGGGCGGCGTGGTGTTGGTCCCCGAGCCGTCGGTGGTGTGGTCGGTGTCAGTAGCCGTCCCTACCGTGCCATTGGCGATGATCCCGTTGTTGTTGTTCGTCATGTTCGCCGTGGTCGAGCAGTCGTCCTGCACGCCGTAGGACGGCGACTGACCCGACACCAGCGAGATGTAGTTGTCCATGCTGAAGTGCCCGGTGCCGTAATAGTTCGTCAGCAGCGCGCCCTGTTGGGGCAGCGTCTGCCAGAGGTAGCTGTTCTGGTTGAGGCCGGTGAAGGATTCGTCGTAGGACTTGTTCTCCAAAATGATGAGCCACACGTGCTTGACCGCACCCACCGGGGTCCCGGTCGAGGTGATCACGCACTGGGCCTGGTTGTTCGAGTTGCCGGAGCCGCCATTGGGCACCTGTAGCGTGCTGCCGCTGGGGCACATCGCCGGACCGGGACCGCCGATGGACGGCGATGGCGCGGCACCGGCTGTCGCCGAGATGCTCGCGCCGGACAGCGCCAGCAGCCCGACGGCGGCGGTCACGATGGTGCCGCTGCGCACACGGTGTCGCCTGAAGCTCTCCGAAATTCGCACCAATCCTCCTCAAGACGTCACGGGCTACGAACAAGGTGTTGGCGAAAACTTAAGGAGAGCGGGTTACGCCGAAGATGACGTTGGGCTACCGCCGACTTATTTCTGGGTGAACGAAACGCGAACGCAGACGAGTACCCGGGTTGCGCCATACGCATTGCGACGCATGCCGTCGCCACACATACGTTTGATGCAGACCGCGTCGCAGCGACAGCGACAGCGACAGCTCAGCCCGGATGCTTGGCGAGTGAGGTGCCGAGGCGCCGGACCTTGGTCCGCACCGCCTTCGGGAGCCGCTTCTGCTCGGACGGGCACAGCGTCAGCAAGGCCACGCTCTCAATGGTGTTGAAGGTCGTCACCGACAACGGAAGGTGTGTCTGGGTTTCGGTCCCTCTGGCACCCGTCGCCTCGTCGACCAACGCCTCGTCGAGTCCTCCGGCGCGCGTGAGCAACGCGCAGAACGCCGAACCGTCGGTCAGGAGCGCACGCAGGGCCACGTTCCCCTGCTTCTGCTCGTAAGAGGCCAGCGCGGGGTCGGCCTGGGCGACGTCGGTGAAGAACTTGGTGTCCTGCGCGTCCGTCGTCTTCGGCGCCCGCAACGGCGTCGTCCCCTGCGCCGAACTCCCGGCGGCGGCGGCGGCGGCGGCGGCGGCCAGTGGGCTACCGGAACCAAGCAGACCGAGCAGGACGGCCAGCAACAGGGACACACACACGAAGAGGGCGCGGCGCAAAGGCGCTGTCATGGCCGCCACGCCGTCAGTGTGACACATCACCTTGCGCCGTTTTGCCCCCGGACGCGCCGCAGCCGGGCCCGAAGGCCCGGCCACGAAGCCCGACACCTGTCGGAGCGTACCGCCGCGTCCGCCGCGAAAAGCCGCGGGCACCGCCGGGCACCGCACCGCACCGGTCCGCAGACGCGCCGGTGGCCGGACACGAGGCCCGGCCACCGAAACGCACAACCAAACGTTGAAGCGGGAACTACATCATCCCGCCCATGCCACCCATACCGCCCATGCCACCGCCGGCCATGGCGGCGGCCGCAGCAGCGGCATCCACCTTCTCCGGCTTGTCGGCCACGAGGGCCTCGGTGGTGAGCAGCAGGCCGGCGATGGAAGCCGCGTTCTGCAGGGCCGAGCGGGTCACCTTGGCCGGGTCGATGATGCCGGCCTTGACGAGATCCTCGATCACGCCGGTGGCCGCGTTCAGCCCGTGGTTGCCCTTGGCCGCCTCGACCTGGTTCACCAGGACGGCGCCCTCGAGGCCGGCGTTGAAGGCGATCCACTTGAGCGGGGCCTCCAGTGCCTGCGCCACGATGCGGGCACCGGTGGCCTCGTCACCTTCGAGCGTGTCGGCCAGCTCAATGACCGACTTGCGGGCCCGGATGAGAGCCGTGCCACCGCCGGCCACGATGCCCTCTTCCACCGCAGCGCGGGTGGCGGACAGCGCGTCCTCAATGCGGTGCTTCTTCTCCTTGAGCTCCACCTCGGTGGCCGCCCCGACCTTGACCACGGCCACGCCGCCGGCCAGCTTGGCCAGGCGCTCCTGGAGCTTCTCGCGGTCCCAGTCCGAGTCGGTGTCGTCGATCGCCCGCTTGATCTGGGCCACGCGGCCCTTCACGTCCTCAGCCGAGCCGGCACCCTCCACGATGGTGGTGTCGTCCTTGGTGACGATGACGCGCCGGGCGCTGCCCAGCAGGTCGATGGTGGCGCTCTCGAGCTTGAGGCCGATCTCCTCGCTGATGACCTGGGCGCCGGTGAGGACGGCCATGTCCTGCAGCATCTCCTTGCGGCGCTCGCCGAAGCCCGGTGCCTTCACCGCAACCGAGGTGAAGGTGCCACGGATCTTGTTGACGACCAGGGTGGCCAGGGCCTCGCCCTCGACGTCCTCGGCGATGATCAGCAGCGGCTTGGCCGTCTGCATGACCTTCTCGAGGACCGGGACCAGGTCGTGTACGGCGCTGATCTTGGAGTTGAAGAACAGGATGGCGGGCTCGTCGAGCACCGCCTCTTGACGCTCGGCGTCGGTCACGAAGTACGGCGAGAGGAAGCCCTTGTCGAACTGCATGCCCTCGGTGAGCTCGAGCTCGATGCCGAAGGTGTTGGACTCCTCGACGGTCACGGTGCCGTCCTTGCCGACCTTGTCGATGGCGTCGGCCAGCACGTCGCCGATGGCGGTGTCCGCCGCCGAGATGGAGGCCACCTGGGCGATCTCGATCTTGCCCCCGACGTCCTTGGACTGCTTGGCGATGTTCTCGACCGCAGCCTTGACGCCCTTCTCCATGCCCTTCTTCAGGCCGGTCGGGCTGGCGCCGGCGGCGACGTTGCGCAGCCCCTCGGCGATCAGCGACTGGGCCAGCACGGTGGCCGTCGTGGTGCCGTCACCGGCCACGTCGTTGGTCTTGGTGGCGACTTCCTTGACCAGCTGGGCACCCATGTTCTCGAACGGGTCGTCCAGCTC
>DATBAO010000043.1:0-41145 GCA_036271495.1 Acidimicrobiales bacterium | reverse complement strand
GCTCGCCGCCAAGGGTGTCTGCCTGGAGCTGTACCGCCGCGCCGCCGCCCGCTGTGCCGAGGCCGGCTTCGTGCTGGCCGACACCAAGTTCGAGCTGGGCTACGTCGACGGCGTCCTCTCCCTGTGCGACGAGGTGTGCACGCCCGACTCCTCGCGACTGTGGCCGGCCGACCAGGTCGTGCCGGGGCAGACGCCGCCGGCGTTCGACAAGCAGCCCCTGCGCGACTGGCTGGCGGCGCAGCCCTGGGACCGCCAACCGCCGCCGCCCCCGCTGCCCGACGAGGTGACCGGCGCCCTGTCGGCCCGCTACGTCGCGGCCTACGAGCGCGTCACCGGGCGGGCGCTGGACGACTGGTACGGTGCGCAGGCATGAGGTTCCGGGCGCGCGTCGAGGTGCAATTGCGGCCCGGCATCGCCGATCCGGAAGGGGCGACGATCGAGCGGGCGCTGCCGGCGCTGGGCTTCGACAGCATCGCCCACGTCCGGGCCGGCCGCTCCTTCAGCTTCGAGGTCGACGCCGCCGACGAGGGTGCGGCGCGCCTCACGGCGACCGAGCTGGCCGAGCGTCTGCTGGCCAATCCGGTCATTGAGCAGAGCACGCTCGACCTCCAGGCGATCTGAGTTGGCACCGCGCATCGGCGTCGTCGTGTTCCCCGGGAGCAACTGCGAGCACGACGTGGTGCAAGGGGCCGAGGCAGCCGGTGGGACGGGCGTCCTCCTCTGGCACGGTGACACCCAGCTCGGCGCGGTCGACGCCGTGGTGCTGCCGGGCGGCTTCGCCCACGGCGACTACCTGCGCCCCGGCGCGCTGGCCCGCTTCTCACCCGTCATGGAGGCGGTGCGTGACTTCGCCCGCGCCGGTGGCCCGGTCATCGGCATCTGCAACGGCTTCCAGGTCCTGACCGAGGCCGGCCTGCTGCCGGGCGCGCTGCAGAAGAACGGGCGCCTGCGCTTCCTGTGCCAGCCGGCGCGCCTGACGGTGTCCTCCACGTCGTCGGTGCTGACGGCGGGGGCCACGCTCGGCGAGGAGCTGGTGATCCCGATCAACCACTTCTCGGGCAACTACACCTGCGACGAAGCCACGCTGCAGCGCCTGCAGACGGAGGACCGCATTGTGCTGCGCTACGCCGACAACCCCAACGGCTCGGTCGACGCCATCGCGGGCATCGCCAACGAGGCGGGCAACGTCGTGGGCCTCATGCCCCACCCCGAACGGGCCAGCAACGCGCTCCTCGGTTCCGAGGACGGGTTGGTGCTGTTGCGTTCGCTGGTCGGGGCGGCCTCGACCAGCGCCGCCGCCTAGACCCTCAGGTCCGGGCCCGCGAGATCTCGGCCTTCTGTAGCACCGCGGCGCTCACCCCGGCGGCGCGCCAGGTGCCGTACGTGATGCCCTTGCGCTCGCCGTAGGCCTTGGCCACCTTGATGAACTGCTTCTCCAGCGCGGAGAGGTCCTTGACGCCGTCGACGCGGGAGCGCTCGTCGAGCAGGTCCTTCTGCTCCTGTAGGAGGTGCAGGCGGGTCAGCGCGTCGGCACCGGCCAGCTGCGAGTCGATGGCGGCCAGGCGACGGTCGATGGAGGCCGGCGTGCGCTTACGGCCGCGCTTGGGCTTGGAGGTCTCGAGCGCTTCGAGATAGTGGCGGACGGTCGCACTCTCGGCACGCCCACGAGCCAGCGCCGCCTTGTGGCCGCTGCTCATGGGCTTGCGAGGAGCCGGAGTCTTTCCCTTGGGAGGCATCCGTCCATTGTGCCGTATGCGGCACGCACTTTTACCTCAAAACGTTGAGTTTTCCTTGCTTTGTTCAACCGACCCCTATTTCGAGTGCGGCGCGTCCCGACTTTCCCAATTCCACAGTTGCTGTTCAGGAATGCCCTCGATAGCCGGCCGCCTATTTGGCCCGGAGAGCGACCCGGATGGACGGGCCATTGCCACGTTCGGACGGGCGTTACCCTGCAGCGATGACGACGACGGCGCAGGCCGCGGTGACGGAGCGCAGCCGCCGGGCCATGGCCGGGTTGCTCCTGGCCGCCGCGTTGGTGATCGCCGCCTACTGGGTGGCCTGGCTCGTGCACCGCTCGCTGGTGGCCTCCGAGACCGGCGTGGCGTACACCCAGTTCGAGGACGCGTTCCCCCTGGCCGACGCCTGGTTGGCCTTCTGCCTGGTCGCCGCCGCGTTCTGCCTCTGGACGGCGCGGCGGGCGGCCCTGTTCTGGCTCCTGGCCGGAGGCGGGGCCGGGCTCTATCTCTTCGCCATGGACGTGCTCTACGACCTGCAGCACGGCATCTGGGGCAAGGGCGCCAACGGTGTGACGGAGCTGGTCATCAACGTCGTCACGCTGGCCCTGTCGCTCTTCGTCCTGCGCTGGACCTGGGTCCGTCGCGACGCCCTGCTCGCCTCGTGACCGTGCCGGCGGCCCCCCGGTCGTCGTGGGCGCCGATCGGCCGGGCTGCAAGGGCCTTTTGCCGCTCCGGGGACCGGGTCCGGGCCTCTATCCTGGAGGGATCATGACTCCTTCGGCCGAGGCGTTGCCGCCCGACCAGGCACCGGCCGGGGAGCCGCTGCACCGCCAGCTCGGTTTGACCGACGACGAGTTCGAGGCCGTCGGCAAAATCCTGGGCCGGGCCCCCAACCACCTGGAGCTGGCCCTGTACGCGGTCATGTGGAGCGAGCACTGCTCCTACAAGTCGTCCCGCCTGCACCTGCGCCGCCTTCCCACCGAGGGGCCGCTCGTCCTGGTCGGTCCGGGCGAGAACGCCGGCGTAATCGACGCCGGCGACGGCATCGCCGTGGCCATCCGCATCGAGAGCCACAACCATCCCTCGGCCATCGAGCCCTACCAGGGGGCGGCCACCGGGGTGGGCGGCATCCTGCGCGACATCTTCACCATGGGCGCCCGCCCCCTCGCCGTCATGGACCCGCTCTTCTTCGGGTCACCCGACGACGCCCGCCAGCGCTGGCTGGTCGAGGGCGTGGTCAGTGGCATTTCGGGCTACGGCAACTCCGTCGGGGTGCCGACCGTGGGCGGCGAGCTGACCTTCGACCCCTGCTACGCGCAGAACCCGTTGGTCAACGTGCTGTGCATGGGCGCGCTGCCGGTCGAGCGCCTGGTGCTCGGCATCGCGTCGGGTGTCGGCAATCTGGCCATCCTCCTCGGCAGCAGCACCGGGCGCGACGGCATCGGCGGCGTCAGCGTGCTGGCCTCCGCCGGCTTCAGCGGGGACGCCGGCGCGGCCGACGACACCAAGCGCCCCAGCGTGCAGGTGGGCGATCCCTTCGAGGAGAAGCGCCTCATTGAGGCCTGCCTCGAGCTGCTCGACACGAAGCTCGTCGTCGGGATTCAGGACCTGGGCGGCGCGGGCCTGGCCTGCGCCACCAGCGAGACGGCCGGGCGCGGCGGTGTCGGCATGGACGTCGACGTGTCCGCCGTGCCGCGCCGCGAGGAAGGCATGGAGCCCTGGGAGGTGATGACCAGCGAGAGCCAGGAGCGCATGCTGGCCATCGTCACACCGGAGTCGTGGCCCGCGGTCGCCGCCATCTGCGCCAAGTGGGAGGTGCGGGCCACCGTCATCGGCACGGTGATGGAGCCCGAGCCCGACGGCGGCGGTCGGTTGCGCATCCGCGACGGCATGGACGGCCCGGTGCTGGCCGATGTGCCCGCCGCGTCGCTGTCCGACGACGCCCCGCTCTACGACCGCCCGCGCCAGGCGCCGGCCCGCGTGGTGGCGCCACCCCCGGCCCCGCCGACCGACTGCGCCGGCGACCTCCTCGCCCTGGTCCGCTCGCCCGCCTGGGTCTACCGCCAGTACGACCACCAGCTCTTCTTGAATACGGTGGCCGGACCGGGGGCCGACGCCGCGCTCCTGCGGCTGGCCGGTCCCGGCCTGCCCTCCTCGGATCGCGGCGTGGCCCTGACGACCGACTCCAACCCGCGGGCGTGCGCCCTCGATCCGCGGGGTGGCACGGCGCTGGCGCTGGCGGAAGGCGTGGCCAACCTGGCCTGCGTCGGGGCGACACCGGTCGCGGTGGTGAACTGCCTGAACTTCGGGAACCCCGAGCACCCCGAGGTCATGTGGCAGCTCTCCGAGTGCATCGACGGGATGGCGGATTCCTGCCGCGCCCTCTCGCTCCCCGTCATCGGCGGCAACGTGAGCTTCTACAACGAGAGCGGCGGTGCCGACATCGACCCCACACCCGTGCTCGGTGTCCTCGGCCTCGTCGACGCCGTCCACGCCCAGCCGCCCGGGCTCGATTGGTCGACGGGTGACACGCTCGTCCTGGTGGGCAGCCGCGCTGCGGCCGACGGGACCTTCCCGTTGGAAGGCACGCGCTGGGCCACGGAGCGTCGGGAGCACCGCACCGGCCAGATCGCGTCCGTCGACTTCGCCGCCCACACCGCGGCCTGCGCGTTCGTGGCGGGACTGGTCGCCACGCAGGTGGCCGGGGCCGGAGGTGACCCGCTGGTGCACGCGGTGCACGACGTGTCCGGCGGTGGGCTGGCCGTGGCACTGGCCGAAATGGCGGCCGCCGCCGGGACCGGCTGCACCGTCACGCTAGAGGATGCCGCGGAGCTCTTCACGGAGCTGCCGTCGCGCTTCGTGGTGGCGACGGCAGGGCCGGACGATCTGTGCGCCCGGGCGGCCGCCCTCGGTGTCCCCACGGTGGTCCTGGGCCAGGCGGGCGGTGACCGGGTCGCCCTCGGTGGGCTGGTCGACCTTCCCGTGGTTGCCCTCGCCGAGGCGCACGAGGGGAATCTCGCCCTGGCCCTGGGGGAATCGTGACGGCACGCTGTGCGAGAATGGGTGACGCGTGAAGGAAGCCTGCGGTGTCTTCGGGGTCTACGCGCCCGGAACGAGGGTGGCCAACCTCACGTTCGACGGTCTGTTCGCCCTGCAGCACCGTGGCCAGGAGTCGGCGGGCATGGCGGTGGCCGACGGCGACACGGTCACGGTCGTCAAGGACATGGGCCTGGTCGCCACCGTCTTCGATGAGCGCACGCTCTCGGGACTGCAGGGCCACATGGCCATCGGCCACACCCGCTACTCGACCCACGGCTCCTCCGACTGGGCGGGCGCCCAGCCGGTCTACCGACCCGTCGGTCGCGCCGGTTTCGCGCTGGGCCACAACGGCAACCTGACCAACACGACGGCACTGGCCGAGAAGGCCGGCATGCTGCCGGGCTCCATCGCCACCGACAGCGACGTGGTGGCCGAGCTGCTCATGCAGGCCTTCCCGGAGACCGAGGACCTGTCGACGGCGCTGCAGGCCGTGCTCCCGATTCTGGAGGGCGCCTATTCCTTCGTCCTCATGACGTCGGAGCGCCTGTTCGGTGTGCGCGACCCCTACGGCTTCCGCCCCCTCTGTCTGGGACGGCTCGGTCCCGCCGAGGCGCCCGAGGGATGGGTGCTGGCCTCCGAGACCCCGGCCTTGAGCGTCATCGGCGCCACGTTCGTGCGCGAGGTGGCGCCGGGCGAAATGGTCGTGATCGATGCCGACGGCCCGACGAGCCTTGAGATCCCGTGGCTGCGCGACGTCGAACCACGCCTGTGCATCTTCGAGTTCGCCTACATCGCCCGGCCCGACAGCCGCCTCTACGGGCGCGAGGTCCACGAGGTCCGCTGCCGCATGGGCGAGCTGCTGGCCCTGCAGGCGCCGGCCGACGCCGACATGGTCATGGGGGTGCCCGAGTCGGGCGTGCCCGCCGCCGAGGGGTTCGCCCGGGCCAGCGGCATCCCTTACGGGCAGGGGCTGGTCAAGAACCGCTACATCGGGCGCTCGTTCATCGCACCCGGTCAACAGGAGCGGGCCGACGCGGTGCGGCGCAAGCTGAACCCGCTCACCGATGCCATCGCCGGCAAGCGCCTCGTGGTGGTGGACGACTCCATCGTGCGCGGCACCACCCAGCGGTCCGTCATCCGCATGCTGCGCGAGGCCGGGGCGGCCGAGGTCCACCTGCGCATCTCCTCGCCGCCGTGGCGCTGGCCCTGCTTCTACGGGATCGACACACCGTCGCACGAGGAGCTGCTGGCAACCGACCACACGGTGGAGGACATGGCGCGCATCCTCGGCGCCGACTCACTGGCCTACATCACCATCGAGAACCTGAAGGAAGCCATCGGCGCCGACGGCGGCTTCTGCGACGCCTGCTTCACCGGCAACTACCCGACACACGTGCCGGCCGCAGCGGTCGCCATCCGGCGGCCCGAGCCCGTCGCGGTCACCGCCCACCAGGGCGCGCTCCCCGGGGTTTGACCATCGTGGGAGAGGGCGGCGCCACCTACGCCGGCGCCGGAGTGGACATTGCGGCCGGCGACGCCGCCGTCGAACGCATGCGGGGCCTGGTGCAGGGCATCGGCGGCTTCGGCGGCCAGTTCCCCCTCGACATCGGGCGCTTCCGGCAGCCGGTCCTGGTGGCCTCGACCGACGGGGTGGGCACCAAGATGGTGGTCGCCCGCGACACGGGCCGCTACGAGACGGTCGGCATCGACCTGGTGGCGATGTGCGTCGACGACCTCGTGTGCGTCGGGGCCGAGCCGCTGTTCATGCTCGACTACATCGCGACAGGCAAGGTCGACCCCGACGGCGTGGCGACGGTGGTCGCCGGCGTGCACGAGGGCTGTCGCCAGGCCGGCTGTGCGTTGATCGGCGGGGAGACGGCGGAGCACGCCGGCGTGATGCCGGCCGACGAGCTCGACCTGGCCGGGTTCGCCGTGGGCGTCGTGGAGCAGGGCACCCAGCTGGGGCCCGACCGCGTGCGCGCCGGCGACGCCATCGTGGGGTTGCCCTCGCCGGGGCTGCGTTCCAACGGCTACACGCTGGCCCGGCACGTGTTGCTGGAGCGGGCCGGGCTCGGGCTGGGCGATCCGGCCTGGACGGGCGCGGACGTCACCGTGGCCGACGAGCTGCTGCGGCCGTCGGTGATCTACGCGCCGGCGGTGCTGGCGTTGCGCACCGCACTGGGCGATGCCTTCCACGCCTGCGCCCACGTCACGGGCGGTGGCATCGTCGGCAACCTGCCGCGCGCCCTGCCCGATGACCTGGGCGCGGTGCTCGTCCGGTCCGCCTGGCAGGAGCCCCGGGTGTTCGCGGAGATTCAGCGGCTCGGCTCGGTGGCCCAGGACGAAATGGACCGGGTGTTCAACCGCGGTGTGGGCATGGCGCTGGTGCTCGATGCCGGCTCCGCCGCCGCTGCACTCCAGGCGCTGGAACAGGCGGGACAGCCCGCCACGGTCGTCGGTGAGGTCGTCGCCGGCGGCAGCGGGATCACGTTCCGATGAGCGGTGGCGCCTCCTTCGACGAATTGCGCAGCCACTTGCTGGCGCACTCGGTCAAGACGGGTGACTTCACCCTGAAGTCCGGGCGCAAGAGCAGCTGGTTCATCGACTCGAAGCAGACGGTGTGCCGACCCGAGGCCATGGTGCTCGTGGCCGACGCCGTGCTCTCGGTGCTCCCGCCCGAGGCCACGGCGATCGGCGGGCTCACCATGGGCGCCGACCCGGTGGCGTTCGTGACCGCCGGCGTGGCCGCCACCCGGGGCCGTCCCCTCAAGGCGTTCAGCGTGCGCAAGGAGGCGAAGGATCACGGTGGCGGCGGCCGCATTGCCGGCGCGCTCGACCCGGGTGACAAGGTCGTGGTCACCGAGGACACGGTGACCCGGGGCACCTCGCTCCTCGAGGCGGCGCACGCCGTGCAGGAGGCCGGCGCCGAGGTCGTGCTGCTGGTGGCGGTGGTGGACCGCGGCGGCACCGTCGAAGCGATGGCCGCCGCCGAGGGCATTCCCTTCCGCGCCATCCTCACCGCACCCGACCTCGGCTTCCCCTTCGAAGGGGCCTGAGAGGGTCCCTCGGTTCAGGGGTGTCGCTCCCTAGATTGCACTGACTGCAACCGGGGAGGCAACACATGGCGAGCGATACCCGAGGCACGTCCCGACGCGCCCGTTCGGGCCCGACCACGACGAGCCGGGCCGGGGCGGGACGGCGCGGCCGCCGGGCTGCCCTGTCCCTGGGCAGCGTGTTGGCCCTCGGCACCGGCATCATCCTGGCGGCGGTCCCGGCCGCGGCGGCCGCGCCGGCGCCGGGATGGGTCAGCACCCAGACGGCGTCGCCGACCGGCCCCGATAGACCGGGCGCCAACCCGAACGACACCTGGGCCTCGGTCTCCTGTGTGTCGGCCACGTTCTGTGCGGCGGCCGGGTACTTCTCGGGAACGTCCTCGGACCTTCCCCTCCTCGGGGTGGAGACCAACGGGACGTGGACCACACGCGAGGCGCCGCTTCCGGGCAACGCCGCCGACAACACGCCCTCGCGTTTGAGCTCGGTGTCGTGTGGTGCGGTCGGGAACTGCGTGGCCGTCGGTTTCTACGACGACGACGGCGGCAGCTTCCATCAGCACGCCGTGGTCGAGACGTTGGCCGACGGTGCCTGGACCGCCCTCGATGCGCCGGTGCCGGCGGACGGCGAGTCCGATCCGCAGTTCTCGGCCTTGCTGCAGAAGGTCGACTGCACGACGGCTCAGGCCTGCATCGCCGTGGGCGGCTACAACGGCACCACTGGGATCGGCGGTCGGTTCGGCCTCATCGACACCGAGCGCAACGGCACCTGGAGCGCCATGCCCGCACCACAGCCCCCCGGCGCCGCGGCAGAGCAGCAGGCATCACTGTCGGGAGTCTCGTGCCCGGTCGTGGGCCCGTGTGCCGCCACCGGAAGCTACGAGGTCGCGGGCTCGGAGTTTCCGTCGTTTCCCGGGTTCCTCCTTCAGCAGTCCGCCACCGGAGTGTGGTCGGCCGAGGACACGCCGCTGCCCTCGAACGCGGACACGGGCACCGACCCCTTCGCGTCCAACACCCTCGCCGCGGTCTCGTGTGCGGCGGTCTGCGAGGCCGTCGGACAGGTCGAAGTCGATGCCGGGAGCCGGGTCGGGCTTCTCGAGCACCTCACCGGTGGCACCTGGACACCTTTGGTGGCGCCAGAACCGTCCGATGCCGGAACCGGCTCGAGCCAGGGCGCAGGCCTCAATGACGTCGCCTGCACGTTCGACGGCGTCTGCACCGCCGTCGGGAGCTACAACGACCAGAGCAACGGCGGCGACCAGCCGCTGATCGACACCATCAGCCGGTCGGCGGTCACCGCCACGCGGGGCCCGCAGCCGGCTGACACGGCCACGGGGGCCGACGGCCACGGAACCCTGGGCGCCGTCTCGTGCGTGTCCGGTGGCGCATGCGCCGCGGTAGGCGATTACCGCAATAGCTCGGTCTCGGGCATGGCGGCGGCGCTCACGCTTACGTTGTCCGGGGGAACGTGGACCGCCCCGACCGTGCCCCTGCCGGCGGGCGCCGGGACCGGGTCGGCCGCCAGCGCCATCTTGAATTCCGTGAGCTGCACCTTCCGGGGGGCGTGCGAAGCCGTCGGGAACTACGCCGACACCGCGGCCAACGGGTTCGGCCTCGTCGAGGCGTACGTCCCACCCGAGGGCTACTGGTCGGTGGCCGCCGACGGCGGCATCTTCAGCTACGGCCCGGCCGCGGCCTTCCACGGCTCGACCGGCGGACAGCACGTCAACGCGCCGATGGTCGGCATGGCAGTGACACCGGGCGGTGGCGGGTACTGGGAGGTGGCGGCCGACGGCGGCATCTTCAGCTACGGCAACGCAACCTTCTATGGCTCGACCGGCGGCCTCCGCCTCAACAGCCCGATCGTCGGCATGGCGGCCACCCCGGACGGCGGGGGCTATTGGCTGGTGGCCGCCGACGGCGGCATCTTCACCTACGGCGATGCCGTCTTCGACGGGTCGGCCGGCGCCATGCACCTCAACAAACCCATCGTGGGCATGGCGGCCACCCCCGACGGGCACGGCTATTGGCTGGTGGCGTCCGACGGCGGCATCTTCACCTACGGGGACGCGACGTTCCTCGGCTCGCGCGGCGGGCAACCCCTGAACGAGCCGATCGTCGGCATGGCGGCCAGCGCATCGGGCCTGGGTTACTGGCTGGTGGCTTCCGACGGCGGCGTCTTCAGCTATGGCGACGCGTCGTTCCTGGGCTCGCGTGGCGGGCAACCGCTCAACAAGCCGATCGTGACGATGCTGTGCACCTTCGACGGCGCCGGCTACTGGCTCGTCGCCGCCGACGGCGGCATCTTCAGCTACGGCGACACCGGCTTCTACGGCTCGGCCGGATCGCTCACGCTCAACGCGCCGATCGTCAGCGGTGCCGCCAACTGAACCAGACGCTCAGAAGAGCGCAATCGGATTGACCGGCGACGCCGTGCCGCGCCGCAGCACCAGTGGCGCCACGGTGAAGAGGAACTCACAGCGGGACTCCTCGGCACAAGCGGTCGCCAGCGCCTCGAGGTCGAGGTTGTCGAGGAGGTGCACGCCCATGGCCACGATGACGACGGTGTGGATCGGCATGCCGACACCGTCGACCCGGGAAGGCAGCACGTCGGAGACACCGTCGCTGCCCAGCGAGGCCACGTCGCGCTCGCGCAGCCAGCGCAGGCAGGAGGCGTCGAGCCCGGCCGCCAGGCTGCCGGCGTCCCACGCCCCGTGCTCCTGGCGCCAGCGCCAGCGGCCCGTGCGGACCAACAATGCGTCGCCCGGGCGCACCTCCAGGCCGGCCTTCTCCTGCGCTGCCTCGAGATCCTCGGGGAAGATCGGCTCGCCCGGCTGGAGCGCCTCGACGCCACGCAGCGCGGGGATGTCGAGCAGCACGCCCCGGGTCACGATGCCGTCATGGAGCTGGTGGATGCCCAGCTTGGTGGCTCCGTGGGCGGTGACCGCTTCGGCGGGGTAGCCGTTGTAGAGCTTGCCTTCGTGGAAGATGTGGCACAGGGCGTCGATGTGACTGGTGGCGAAGCCGTGCGGGGAGATGGCGAAGTAGTCCGCCCCCATCCCCTCGGTCGCCGTCCCCGTCATGTGGTGCGCCACCGGCGTGGGGTTGTCGGCCGAGGGCCGCGTGTCGAGCGGGCGGGCGCACGAGACGCTCCGGCCTGAGCGCACCGTGGCGGCGGCGGCCGCCCTGACCTGCGGGGTGATCAGATTGAGGACTCCCAGCTGGTCCTCCTCACCCCAGCGCCCCCAGTTCGAGAGGGTCTGGTGGAAGGCGAGCACATCGGCGGCTTCCATGGGGTCGCGGGGCACGGTCGGACAGTAGCCCGGGCCGTTTACGATCGGCCCATGACACTCCAAGGTGACTACCAACCCAGCCCGTCCGATTGGGTGCGCGACCAGGTGGCCGAGTACGAGGCCTCCGGCGGGCAGCGGGCGAACACCCTGCTGGACACGGGCATGCCGATCATCGTCGTGACGACGCGGGGCGCCAAGAGCGGCAAGGTGCGCAAGACGCCGCTCATGCGGGTCGAGCACGACGGGGAGTACGCACTGGTGGCCTCCAAGGGCGGCGCGCCCGAGCACCCGGAATGGTTCTACAACCTGGAGGCCCATCCGGACGAGGTGTTCATACAGGACGGCCCCGAGCCGTTTGCCGTCTCGGTGCGCGAGGTCAGCGGCGACGAGAAGGCGGCCTGGTGGGAGCGCGGTGTCGCCGCCTATCCGCCCTACGCCGAGTACCAGCAGAACACGGACCGGCAGATCCCCGTCTTCGTCGCCAGCCCGACGCGCGCCTGAGCGTTCGGTTCAGCGGGCGCGTGCGAACGCGTCCACCATGGCGATCCGCCATGGGACGAGAAGAGGCTCCCTTTCCAGTGGCGTCTTGCCCAGACGCACGACCATGAGGTCGAGCGCGGGACACAGGGTGATGGACTGGCCCTCGTAGCCCGAGGCGCGAAAGGTGCCGAGCGTGTCGCCGGCCACGCCCCACCAGTGCGCGCCGTAGGGACTGGCATCCTCGGGGTCTTCGGACTCCCAGGTGCGGGCGTAGTCGACCCAGCCCGCCGGCAGGAGGCGGACGCCGTCCCACATGCCGTCGCGCAGGTAGAGCAGCCCGAAGCGGGCGTAGTCGCGGGCGCTCGTGCGCAGGTAGGACGAGCCCACCCAGGTGCCGGCCTCGTCGAACTCCGGGTCGGCGCTGGTCATGCCGAGCGGGCCGAAGAGCCGGCTGTGCAGGAAGCGGGCGTAGGGCTCGCCCGGCCCGAGGAGGCGGGCCACGACGCCCGAGATGATGTTCGACGTGCCGGACGAGTAGTTGAAGCGCGTGCCCGGCGGCGCGGCCAACGGGCGGTCGGCGGCGAAGTGCGCCATGTCGGACTGGTCGTCCCCGAAGAGCATCTGAATCGTGTCGGAGACCTCACCGTCGACGTAGTCCTCGGCGAAGGCCAGCCCGTCGCGCATGGCCAGCAGCTGGCGCAACGTGATGGCGTGGCGCTGGTCGCCCGGGTCGGCCCACTCGGGGACCGGAGCGGGGGCGTCGAGGTCGAGCCTGCCGTCGCCGACCAGCAAGCCCACGACGGCGTGGAGCACCGACTTGGCCATCGACCAGCTCAACAGCGGGGTCGCGACCGTCACCGGCGTCGGTGGGCGGTCGAAGTGCTCCAGTGCGCCCCGGTAGTGCTCGGCCACGATCCGCCCGCGGTGCACGACGAGCACGGCAAAGGTCTCGGCCAGCGGGCCGTCGTCGTCCAGCACCTGGTCGAGCAACGGGGTCAGGTCGACGCCGGGCGGGAGCTCGCCCTCGGGCCAGTCCTCCGTGGGCCAGCGCACGCCGGCGGGCTGCGGCGGCAGCGCTGCCAGGGTGCTCACACCGACGCGAGGAAGGACAGCAGCGCGGCGTTCGTCTCGGCCGGCTTCTCCTGCTGCACCCAGTGGGCGGCGCCTTCGACGACGGTGGTGCCGCGGTAGTCGGGCAACGCGGCGGCCATCTCCTCGGCCGCGTTCGGCATCATGAGCGCAACGGGATCGAGGGCGCCGGTCAGGAAGCCGGTGGGCATGGTGTAGATGGAGGCCGGGATGTCGTGGGAGCGCTCCCAGTTGGCGTCCATGTTGCGGTAGAAGCTGCAGGGTCCGAAGAGGCCGCCCTTTTCGAAGGCGGCGGTGTAGACGTCGACGTCCGCCTCGGTGATCCAGGCCGGCATGACGTCGGGGGCGGGCGTCAGGATGTCCTGGAAACGGGTCCCTTCCCGCGGCGCGTCCGAGACCAACGGTCCGGCGTTGGCCATGCCCTGGGCGCCGGCCGAGTAGAGCATGGTGCGCAGGAAGCGGCGCGGGTCAGCCTCGAACTCGGCCTCGGCCGGCCCGACCGGCTGGAAGTAGAGCATGTAGAAGAACTTGTCGGCGAAGAGCACCTCGAAGATCTGAATGGGCGGGGCGGGAGCGTTCGAATAGGGGACACTCATGTTGTAGAGGGACGAGACGCGCGCCGGCTGCAGACGCCCCATCTCCCAGACGACCATGGCGCCCCAGTCGTGCCCGACGAAGGCGGCGGTGTCATAGCCGTAGTGATCGAGCAGGCCGCAGAGGTCGCCGGTGAGCTTGTCCGATCCGTAGTCGGCCACCTCGGTCGGGTGCGAGCTGTTGCCGTAGCCGCGCAGGTCGGGGGCGTAGGCGCGGTAGCCGGCATCGGCCAACGCGCCGAGCTGGTGGCGCCACGAATACCAGAGCTCGGGGAAGCCATGGCACAGGACCACCGGTGGCCCGTCGGCCGGACCGGCCACCGCCACGTGCAGCTCGATGCCGTTCGTCGGCACCTGTTCGTGCGTCACCTCAGCCATGCGGTGTCACCTGCTCCTCTGTCTTGGCTGCCCTGTCCGCCTTCTCCTCGTGGTGTTTCTGAATGGCCGACATGACGGCGTTGCCGGCCGCGCCGATGAACTCGGGGCGGTTCTCCGCCGCCCAGTCCCGGCTGGACGTCAGCGAGCCGGCCGAGTCCTGGAAGTGCGGCACCACGTAGCGGGCGATGAGCTCGTAGGAGTGGCGGGTGGCGGCGGTGTCGGCCCACTCGTGGCCCATGAGGAGGAAGGTGCCGAAGCCGTTGGACTGCGCCTGCAAGCGGGCCACCTGCGCGATGGCGTCGTCGACCGTGCCGATGACGGCGAAGCCTGACGCGTTGAGCGCGTCGACCAGGGACTCGAAGTTCTCCGTGTTGGGCGCCAGGGGCAGGGCGGCCACCCGCTGGAAGTAGTCGACCCACTCTTCGAGCCCGAAGGCGACGTCGGCGATGGCCTGCTCCTTGGTGTCGGCGATGTGCATCGGCCCCACCAGGCGCCACTTGTTGCGGTCCACGGTGGTGCCGAACTCCGCCGCCCGCTCCTCCATCACGTCCCAGTGGATGCCCAGCACGTCGAAGCCGCCGGCCGAGGTGGCGCCGATGGACAGGAGCCCGGTGCCGAAACGCCCGGCCGCCCGGGGCCCGGCCGGCGACACCTGCGCAGCCACGGCGACCTCGGGGAACGGGCGCTGGTAAGGCTTCAGCTGCAGGCGGGCTTTGACGAGCTTGAACCACTCCGTCTCCATGGTGACGGTCTCGCCGGCCAGGAGCTGCAGGATGGCCTGCAGGGATTCCTCCATCATGTCTCGCTGCTTCGCCGGGTCGATGCCCATCATGAAGGCGTCGGACGGCAGGGCGCCCGGCCCCACGCCGAACATGACGCGTCCGCGCGTCAGGTGGTCGAGCAGCACCATCCGGTCCGCCAGCATGAACGGGTGGTGGTAGGGCAGCGACGAGACGCCGGTGCCGAGGCGGATGTGCTTCGTCCGCTGGGCCGCGGCCGCAATGAACACCTCGGGTGAGGCGATGATCTCGTAGCCGGCGGAGTGGTGCTCGCCGAACCAGGCCTCGTCGAAGCCGAGCGCGTCGAGATGCTCGACGAGTTGCAGATCACGCTCGAGCGCCAGCGTGGGGTTCTGGCCGACCGGATGGAACGGGGCCAGGAAGATCCCGAACTTCAGGCGGCCGTCGGCGTCAATCGTCGTCATGTTCCTCCAGGGTTCACGGAGCCGGGACGGTCCGGCATATCAGGGCGTCACCAGGATCTTGCCGTGCTCGCCCGGGGTGCGCAGAGTGTCGAAGGCGCCGGGGGCACCGGCCAGGTCCACGGTGGAGGTGACCAGGAGGTCGGCTCCGGGCACCCCGTCGGCCAGGCGCCCCAGTGTGGCGGCGAACTCGTCGGGCGTGTACCCGAAGGAGAAGCGCAGCTCCATCTCCTTGGTCACCGCCATGAAGGGCTCGATGGTGTCGGTGTGCATGCACCACCACCACGATGCGGCTGTGCGGCGGGCCGTCGGCGATCAGGGACTGCAACATGCCGGGGACGCCGACGGCCTCGAAGATCACCGGGTCGGGAGCGTTCCCGCCCAACATGGCCGAACCGATGCGCTCCATCACGGTGCGGGCAATGCCGAAGTCGGACCAGCGGTCATGCGGTGAGCCCTGCGCCGGGTCGATGACCTCGTCGGCCCCGAAGGCCTCGGCCAAACGGCGCCGGGTGGGCGAGAAGTCGGCGGCGAGGACCGGTCCGTGCCCCCGGCCCTTGAGCGCGGCGATGACGGCGAGGCCGACGGGCCCACAGCCGACGACGAGGCAGGGCTGTCCCGGGCTGAGCCCGGCCAGTCCCACCGCGTGCTCGCCCACGGCGAGGGGCTCGGTCAGCGCGGCGAGGTCTGTGTCCAACGAGTCGGGCACGGGCAGCAACAGCAGCTCCTGCAGCACCATGTGCTCGGCCAACGCACCCGGGTAGGCGTTCGAGTAGCCGATCTGCTCCACGCCGGTCGGGCCCAGAATGATGGGCACGGAGCAGACGCGGGTGCCGACGGGGAGCGTGCCCGCCGTGTCGGGACCGTGGTCCACGATTTCGGCGCAGAACTCGTGCCCGAAGACGCAGTCGGCGGCCGCGTCCAGGGCGGGGACCCCGACGGAGTCCATGAGGCCGGTGAAGTGACCGAAGTCGGCCAGCGCGTGGAGGTCCGAGCCGCAAATGCCGGCAGATAGCGAGCGCACCACGACATGGCCCGAGGACGGGACCGGGTCGGGCACGTCGCTGACGACCAGCTGTCCACCCCTCGTCACGGCCGCACGCATGGCAGAGCCACCCCCACGGACGGCGCGGCCGCCCGCATTCGTCGCTACGTTTGCCCGGTGAGTTTCACACAGGAACCTGCAGCACGCCCGTTCGCCGGCAGTGTCGCCCTGGTCACCGGTGCGGCCCGCCCCCGCGGCATCGGCCGCGCCACGGCGGTTGCCCTGGCCCGGGGCGGGGCCGATGTGGCCTGTCTCGACATCGCCCGCCCGTACGACGACGCGCCGCACCACGGAACCGGCAGTGGCGACGACCTCGAAACGCTCGCGGCCGAGATCACGGCGCACGACGTGCGGGCCATGACCGTCCAGGCCGACGTCTCCGACGAGGCTGCGGTCGAGGGCGCCGTGGCCCGCGTGAGCGAGGAGCTGGGGACGGTGACTCTGGTGGCCAACGTGGCCGGGGGCAGTGGTGTGGGCTTCGGTGCGGGCCCGCTGCTCGGCGTCCCGGCGGACGAGTTCCGCCGGGTGCTCGACGTCAACCTGGTCGGAACCTGGCTGGTGTCGAAGGCCTGCGCCAGCCACATGGTTCGATCCGGCGTGGGGGGCCGCATCTGCAACGTCTCGAGCCAGGCCGGCAAACGGGCGTTCCCGTTCCTCGGCCCCTATTGCGCGGCGAAAGCGGGGGTGATCCTGCTCACGCAGACCATGGCCCTCGAGCTCGGCCCCTCGGGCATCGCCGTCAACGCGGTGTGCCCGGGCACGGTCAACACCGATCTCCTCAACAAGGACGACATGTTCGAGAACATGATGGGCGGTCCCGAGGCGCTGGCGACGTACATTCAGCGCGAAATCCCGCTCGGACGCATGCAGACCGCCGACGAGATCGCGGCCGCCATCGTCTGGCTGCTGTCCGACGCCGCCCGTGGCGTCACCGGAGAGGCGTTGAACGTCAGCGCCGGACAGACAATGGTGTAGCCATGCCGATCCTCGAAGCCCGTCATGATCTGGCGCACCCCGTCGAGGGCGACAGCGCCTGGAGTGAGTCGTACTACTTCAACGCCTACGACCCGGGCAGCGACTCGGGCTTCTTCACCCGCATCGGCATCCGGCCCAACGAGGGCACCATGGACGTCGGCATGTCGCTCTGGCTGCCCAACGGCGAGCTCGGCGAGTACCGCTGGGTCAAAGAGCAGCGCGAGATGGTCGACTCCGTCCTGGAGGTCGGCGCGGTGCGCTACGAGATGCTCGAAGCGGGCCAGTCGTGGCGCCTGACCATGGACGGCGAGGTGCAGGCGCGTCCCTGTGTCCGCGGCGACACGACGGCGCACCCCGTCGCGGTGGCGCTCGACGTGCGCTTCGACGCGGTCACGCCCGCCATCGGCACCGACGGGCAACCGAGCGGCGGCCCCAGGTCGGCTGAAGCGGCCGCCGCCGCGGGAACGGTGGGCAAGGGCCACCTGGAGCAGGCGGGGCGCTGGACGGGCACGCTGACCGTCGACGGGACGCGGTACGAGTGGCAGGACGCCCACGGCAACCGCGACCGCTCGTGGGGCCCGCGTCGCTGGGGCGGCCCCACCATGTGGCGTTGGTTCTCCATCAACTTCGGCGAGGACATGCACTTCGGCGGCATCCGCCTCGGCACGGACGCCGGCGATCTCCACCGCGGCTGGGTGTGGGACGGCACGCGGGCCACGTCGGTGGCCGAGTGGCGCCTGCGGACTGAGCTGGCCGACGACGGCGTCACGCACCGCGTCGTGCACCTCGACGTGGTTGACAAGAAAGGCCGGGTCTATCCCCTGCGCGGTGACGTCATGCGGGTGGCCGACATCGGGCGGGCCGGCGGCACCATGGTCAACGAGGGCCTGGCGCGCTGGACCTACGAGGATCAGGACGGCCCGGCGCAGACCGGCTACGGCATCGGCGAGTACCTGCACCAGCTCGACGACGGCGGGAGGCCTGTCGTCCCCGTCGAGTAGGGATGGCGCCCGGCCCGAGCACCGAGGCAGTCGCGGCCGCGCTGGGCCGCCAGCTCGGCGGCACCGTGCACGGGCTGCGGCGATTGTCTGGCGGCGCGTCACGCGTCACGAGTGCCTTCGAGCTGCAGACGGCGGCCGACGGGAACCGCCCGCTCATCGTGCAGATGGATCGCGGCGGGAGGTCCCAGGGCGGACGGGTGCGCATGGAGGGCGCATTGCTCCGCGCCGCAGCCGCAGCGGGCGTGCCGGTCCCCGCCGTCGTCGCGCTCGGTGACGGCGAAGGAGACGGTCTCGGGACGAGCTGGCTGGTCGTCGAGTACCTGCAGGGGGAGACCATCCCGCGCAAGATCCTGCGCGACGAGGAATGGGCCACGGCCCGCAGCGCCCTGACCGGCCAGGCCGGGCGCGCGCTCGCCGCCATCCACGCCATCGACCCCGCATCCGTTGCAGGCCTGCCCCGGGCCGACCCGTTGGGCGACCCCCTGCCCCTGCTCGATGCCCTGGGCGAGGTGCGCCCCGCGCTGGAGCTCGGCGTGCGTTGGCTGGCGGCCCACCGCCCGGAGAGCGGCCCGCGGGTGACGGTGCACGGCGACTACCGGATCGGCAATTTCCTCGTCGGGCCGGACGGGCTGCGTGGGGTCCTCGACTGGGAGTTGGCGCACACCGGGGATCCCGCCGAGGACATCGGGTGGCTCTGCGCTCCGGCTTGGCGCTTCGGCGGCAGCGGCGAGGTAGGTGGGTTCGGCAGGCTGCCCGAGTTGTTGGCGGCGTACCGCGCCGCGGGCGGCCAGGGCATGACGCCGGCACGCGTGCGGTGGTGGCAGGTCTATGCCACCGTGAAGTGGGCCGCCATCTGCGCGCTGCAGGCGTCAGGGCATCTGAGTGGCGCCACGCGCTCGGTCGAGTTGGCCGCCATCGGGCGCCGCGTGTGCGAGAGCGAGTGGGATCTCTTCACCTTGCTCGGCACGCCGCCACCACCGTCGGAAGGACCCGACGTGGCGGACGGACCGACCCCGCCTTTCGGGCGCCCGACGGCGGCCGAGCTCGTCGAGGCGGTGCGCGAGTACCTCGACGGCCTGTTGGAGCGCAGCACCGGCGGCGCCAGTTTCGACGCGCGCGTGGCACGCAACGCGTTGGGGGTGGCCGAACGCGAGCTGCGCCTCGGCCCCGCCCTGCGCGCCGCCCACGCGGCACGCTTGCGGGAGCTCGGTTTCGCCGACGACACCGCACTGGCTGCCGCCTTGCGGTCGGGCACCCTCGACGGGCAGTGGGAGTCGATTGCGCCGGTGCTCGCCACGGCGGCGCGCGATCAGCTGCTCGTGGCGAACCCCGGCTACTTGCCGCCGCCCACCGGGTAGAGCGCGGGGGTGGGGACGGGCACGGGAATCGGCGCCGGCGCGTGGGGCTCGGCCGTCAACGACTTGTCGGCCACCTCGGTCACCCGGTTGCCGATGCCCTGCAGCAGGGCACCCGACACCAGGCTGCAGGCGATCATGAAGACCCAGGCGTGGTGGAACGCCTGCACGGCGCTCGACCCGGTGGAGACGCCGAGAATGGCGACGAGGCCCGCCACGCCGAGTGCGATGCCGATCTGGCGGCTCATGACGTAGAGGGCGGAGCCGGTGGCGAAACGCTCGGGCGGGAGCGGCGCGGTGGCGGCACCGCCGAGCGACGGGAGCATGAGCCCGACGCCGATCCCGCTGAGCAGGCTGCCCGGCAGGTAGGCGCCGGCCCAGTCCGGCGTGAGGCCGACATGCGTGATCCACCACACGCCACCGGCGGCGAAGAGCAGCGCTCCCACAGTGCCGACGGCGCGGTGGCCGAAGCGTGCGCCCAGCAGGCCGCCCGGGAACGCGGTGAGCCCGGCCAGCAGCGGTCCGGGGGCGATCATGAACCCGGCCCGCAGGACCGACTCGTGCCAGAGACCTGTGAGGAGCAGCACGCCACCGAGCACGAGCGCTCCGAAGCCGCCGAAGAAGGCGAGCGAGCTGAGATCGGCCAGCGCCACGGCGCGGTGCCGGATGACGGCGGGCTCGATGATGGGGTTGGGATGGCGCATGGAGCGGACGACGAGCCCCGTTCCCGCAGCCGCGGCCAGTGCAAACGCACCGAGGATGCGTCCGCTGGTCCAGCCCCAGTCCGATCCCTCGACGATGGCGGCGACGAGGCTGGCCACCGTGATCGTCAACAACGCGGCGCCGACGAGGTCGGACTTCTGGGCGTCGGGGTCGCGCACCTCGTCGAGCGTGCGGACACCCATCACGAGGGCGGCCAGCGCGAAGGGCAGGTTGACGAGGAAGACCCAGCGCCAGCTGGCCTGGACCAGCAGTCCGCCGATCGGGGGCCCCAGCGCGGCAGCGGCCCCGCCCACGGCGGACCACAGGCCGATGGCGGCACCCTTGCGCTCGGGGCCGAACGCGGGGAGCAACAGGCCGAGGGAGGTGGGCAGCATGAGGGCGCCGCCGATCGCCTGCAGGACGCGGGCGCCGACCAGGAACTCAAGTGAGGGGGAGACGGCACAGAGCGCCGAGGCTGTCGTGAAGATGGCCAGGCCCAGGAGGAAGGCCCGCTTGCGCCCCGCCCGGTCGGCCCAACGGCCGGCCGGCACCAGGGCGGCGGCGAAGACGATGGTGTAGGCGCTCAGCACCCAGGACAGCGAGCTCAGGCTCTCGCCGTGGTAGGTGGCCGAGATGCTCGGGAAGGCGATGTTGACGATGAACAGGTCCAGCGAAGAGAGGAAGACCCCGGTCAGGACGATCAGCGAGGTCAGGACCGGCCGTGGCCGCCTGGACGTGGGGGGAGCCACAAGGAGTTCTGTCATGCAACCCACTGTACGGAAGAAAGTTGCATAAAACAACCCACTCGGCCGAATTGTCGGTTATGCTGGTGTGATGCTCAAGCGGGACTACCCGACCCAGTACTGCCCGGTGGCCTCGACGCTCGAGGTGATCGGCGAGCGCTGGACCTTGCTCATCGTGCGGGACGTCTTCTTGGGCATCCGGCGCTTCGAGGACATGCAGCGCGACCTGGGTGTGGCGCGCAACATCCTGCAGGTGCGCCTGGAGCGCCTCGTCGAGGAGGGGATCCTCGTCAAGCGTCCCTACCAGGATCGCCCCGTGCGTTCCGAGTACCGCTTGACCGAGAAGGGGGCCGACCTGTGGCCGGTGTTGGTGGCCATGCTCCAGTGGGGCGACCGGCACGCCCTGGAAGGTGGGGCGCGGCCGATGATCCTGCAGCACCGCGACTGCGGCGGCGAGCTCGACGACCGTCGTCGCTGCATGGCCTGTGGCACCGACGTCACGGTGACCGAGGCCGTGGCCATCCGGACCGGGGCGCGGCGCCCCGGATGGGACACCGGGGCTGCGGTGGCGGCCGGGGAAACGCAGGGCTCGAACACACCGGCGCCCGTCTGAGCCGCCCGGGCACGCCGGCGCCCGCCTCGCTACCGTGCATTCCATGAGTGACGACACGGCATGGCTGGACGCGACGGCGCAGGCGGAGCTGGTCCGCTCCAAGGAGGCCTCGCCGTCCGAGCTCGTGGGCGATGCCATCGCCCGCATTGAGAAGCTGAACCCCGAGCTGAATGCGGTGATCCACGCGTTGTTCGACCGCGCCCGGGCCGAAGCGGCAGGAGAGCTGCCCGACGGGCCCTTCCGCGGCGTGCCGTTCCTGTTGAAGGACCTCGGGGCCGAGTTGGCCGGCACGCCGTTCAACGAGGGGCTGGCCTTCGCCGGTGACTACCACTCAGCGACCACGCAGGCGCTGACGCAGCGCTACATCGACGCCGGCTTCGTCATCTGCGGCAAGACCAACACGCCCGAGCTCGGCATTCTGCCGACGACGGAGCCGCACCGCTTCGGGCCGTCGCGCAACCCGTGGAACATCGGCCACTCGACCGGTGGGTCCTCCGGTGGCTCGGCCGCCGCGGTGGCGTCGGGCATGGTGCCGGCCGCCCACGCCAACGACGGGGGCGGCTCCATCCGGATTCCGGCATCGTGCTGCGGCCTGGTCGGGTTGAAGCCGACACGGGCCCGTAATTCGGTGGCCCCGGCCTACGGCGACATGATGGGCGGCCTGGTGGCCGAGCACGTGGTGACGCGCTCGGTGCGCGACTCGGCGGCCATCCTCGACGTGACGGCCGGGCCGGTTCCCGGCGATCCCTACTGGGCCCCGCCGCTGCGGGGATCGTCGTTCTCCGCCGCGGCGGCGACCGCGCCGGGCCGGCTGCGCGTGGCCGTCATGACGGCGTCGCCGACCGGCAGCGAGGTGCACGCCGACTGCGTGGCGGCGGTCGAGACCACGGCCGCGCTCTGCGAGTCGCTCGGGCACCAGGTGGAGGAGGCAACGATGGCGGTGGACGGCGACGCCTTCACGACGCACTTCCTCAACCAGTGGGCCTGCAGCAACGCCTGGGCCATCGCAGACTGGGAGAAGCGGGTGGGCCGACCCGTCACCGAGGGTGATGTGGAGCCGTTGAGCTGGGCCCTGATTGCATTCGGCCGGTCCATCAACGGTGGCGTCTATCTCAGCTCGGTGCAGGAGCTGCAGCTCCTGAGTCGCCAGATCGCCGGCTACTTCGAGGGCATCGACGTGCTCCTCACGCCGACCCTGGCCGAGCCCCCGGCGCCGCTGGGCACCTTCGACTCGCCGCCCGGGGAGCCGCTGACCGGCTTGTTCCGCGCCGCCGCCTACGTCCCGTTCACGCCCCCCTTCAACGTGACGGGTCAGCCGGGGATCTCGCTGCCGCTGCAGTGGAACGACGCCGGGTTGCCCATCGGCGTCCAGTTCGTCGGGAGCTTCGGCGACGAGGAGACGCTGCTCTCGTTGGCCGGACAGCTGGAGCAGGCCGCCCCGTGGGCGGGACGCCGCCCGCCCGTCGCGGCGTAGGCGGCAGCCGGGCGGTCAGCTCACCAGAACGCAGCGCGTGCCCGAGTAGATGGTGGGCATGCACTTGTTGCAGTGGATGCAGAGCGAGGTCGTCGCGGTGTCCGCCTGCATGCGGTTGGGCAGGTCCGGCTCGCGCAGCAAGGCTCGGGCCATGGCGACGAAGGCGAACCCTTCGCCGAGTGCCATCTCAATGGTCGGCAGTTCCGTGATGCCACCGAGCAGTATCAACGGCGTGGACAGCGCACTCTGGAACTGCCGCGCGTAGGGGAGGAAGTAGGCCTCCTCGTAGGGGTAGGACCGGAGGAAGCGGTGGCCGATGAAGCGGAAGCCGAACCGGACCGGCGCCGGCAGGGTGGCACCGAACTCCTGCAGTGGTGCGTCGCCACGGAAGAGGTACATCGGATTGGCGAGTGAGCTGCCCCCGGTGAGCTCCAACGCATCGAGCGCGCCGTCCTCCTCGAAGAGCCGGGCTACCTCGACGCTCTCGTCGAGCCACAGACCACCGTCGACGCCGTCGGCCATGTTGAGCTTGGCGGTCACCGCGACCTTCGGTCCGGCGGCGTCGCGCACGGTGCGCAGGACCATGCGAGCGAAGCGGGCCCGGTTCTCGACCGATCCCCCGAACTGGTCGTCGCGCCGGTTCAGCTTCGGGCTCAAGAAGGCGCTGAGGAGGTAGTTGTGGCCGACGTGTACCTCGATGCTGTCGAAGCCGGCCTGCACCGCCAAGGTGGTGGCCCGGCGGTAATCCTCGGTGATGCGCTCGATGCCGGCGGCGTCCACGGCGCGCAGGCGCGATCCCATGGGGGTGAAGCCGCCGGAGGGCGAGAGCGCCGGGGCGCCATTGGAGCGTGCGTTGGCCACGGGCCCGGCGTGCCCGATCTGGGCGCCGGCCGCCGCGCCTTCGGCGTGCACGGCGTCGGTCACTCGGCGCAGCCCCGGAACCGTGTCCTCGCTGAGCTGCAGGCAGTGGCGGTCGGTCCGTCCCTCGGGTGAGACGGCCAGATAGGCCACCGTGGAGAGGGCAGCCCCGCCGGCGGCCACGCGACGGTGGAAGGCGACGAGCTCGTCGCTGACCTTGCCCCCGGGCATCACCCCCTCGAAGGTGGCGGCCTTGATGATGCGGTTGCGCAGGGTCAGCGGTCCGAGCGCTGCGGGAGCGAAAACCGCCGGAGGATTGTGCGGGCCTGCGGCGGGCGGCATCGACCTACCTTTGCCGACCGCTGCCACGACCGCACGTCCCCGTCATCGGGCCCGGCCCGCCGCGACGACCGGCGCCGGGTTGAGCGGCGGCCCGCTGACGCCGCAGTTCCAGGTGGGCTCCTCCCGCTCGACCGCCTCGAGGAGTTCCGGCGTGCGGGCGGGATTGCGGATGGTCAGAGCCGCCAGGAGGCCGCCGGCAGCGCTGAGGACGGCCGAAATCAGCATGGCCGTCCGGAACCCGGTTGCCAGCGTGTCGCTCTGCAGGGCATCGGCTCCGGTCAGGCCGGCCAACAGCGGCAACACGGCCACGGCCAGGAGGCCCCCGGCGCGGGCGACGACGTTGTTCACGGCGGACGCGACACCGGAATTCTCGGGCGGCGCGGCGCCCATGGCGGTGGATGTCAGCGGGGCGACCGTGGTGGCCAGGCCGATTGCGAACACGACGACCGCGGGGAAGACCTGGGTCCAGTAGCTGCCGGGTTGGGTGGCCCGGGTCAGGAGGGCGAGCCCGGCACCCACGATGACCGGCCCGACGGTCATCTGGAGCCGGGGGCCGATGCGGGCCGACAACGCGCCGGACCGGGCCGACAGGGTGAGCATCACGAGTGTGAGCGGGAGCAGCGAGAGCCCCGACTGCAGCGGGCTGTATCCCTTCACGATCTGCAGCTCGATGGGGAGGAGGAAGAGGGCACCGCCGAGGGCGGCGTAGACCGTGAAGGTGACGGCGTTGGCTCCGCTGAACTGCCGCGAGCGGAACAGGCGGAGCGGGAGCATCGGGTGGGCCCGCCGGTGCTCGACGATCAGGAAGGCGGGCGCCGCCAGGGCCGCGACCACGAGACAGATCACCACCACCGGGTCCGACCATCCGTGGCTTGGCGCCTCAATCAGCCCGTAGGTCAGCCCGGCGAGGAACACGACGGCGAGGGTGGCGCCGGCATGATCGAGCCGGCCGGTGCTGGTGGGGTCGCGGGACTCGGGAACGTGGCGGGCCGTGATCATGAGCACCGCCGCGGCCACGGGCAGGTTGATGAAGAAGACCCATCGCCACGAACCGATGGCGAGGAGGTAGCCGCCGACCAGCGGGCCGGCGGCGGCGGCCACCCCGGACAGCCCCGACCAGGCCCCGATGGCGCGGGCCCGGTCGTCGGGACGGAACGACGCCTGCAGGATGGCCAGGCTGGCCGGGGCCAACAGCGCGCCGCCGATGCCCTGGACGATGCGGCCCGCGATGAGCAGGCCCGACGTGGGGGCGAGGCCACACAGAGCCGAGGCCACCGCGAACCAGGCCACGCCGATGGTGAAGATCCGCTTGCGGCCCAGACGGTCGCCCAGTGCGCCACCGAGGAGGAGGAATGCGGCCAGGGTCAACGCGTAGCCGGTGACCACCCACTGCAGGGTGCCGACGCCGCCGTGGAAGTCGCGGCCGATGGAGGGCAACGCGATGCTGACGACGGTCGAATCGAGCATGGCGACACCGGAGCCGAGCACGGTGGCCGCCACCACCCAGCGCCCCTTGGCGCTCGAGAGGGCGAGCGGGTCGGCGGCGGTCGGGTTCGGGTTGGCTCCGTCGTCCCCACCGCGCCCGGTCATCGCATCCCGCTCATCGGGGACAGCGGCAGTTGCCGCAGGAAGCCGGCATGCAGGCGGTCACGGCGCCGGCGGCACCCACGCGGCGAACCGACCCCCGAACGACATGGTCCCATCATGGTCCCTGGCGCGTCCTGACGCGGCCGGGCCGGAGGTCCCTGACGGTTACTTCAAGATGTTGACCGCTCGCGCCACCACGAGGATGGCCACGACCAGGGAGATGGCCTCCTCGGCCATCATCATGAGCTTCATCCAGGGCTTGACCGCCGAGACGTCGGTGGGGCTGAACGCGGTGGCCGTGGCGAATGCGAAGTGGAAGTAGTCGACGAAGCTCGGCGACCAGTCCTCCCTGACGTGTTGCGTGTGCAGCATTTCGGGGAAGATAAGCGCCGGCCGGACATCCCTGCCGGCGGCACGGGCCGCCGGGCCACCCCGGTCGAGATTCCAGTACCACAGGGCGAACGTGATGATGTTGGAGAGCCAGATGGCGGCGCCGCTGGCCAGCAAGACTTTGGCATCCTGGGTGAAGCTCGAGACATCAATGATGCCGATGACGAGCCGGATGGCGGCGTCGGCATTGGCCACCGAGATCAGCCCGATCAACACGCTGGTCAGGTTGTGCAGCCAGCGCCGGTCGCGGTCGATGCGCCCGGGGTCGCCGATGATGAGCACGGCCAGCAAGCCGACGACGAGGACCAGGAACAGCCAGGCCGCGTCCCCGTTGCGCAGCTCGTGCGGGAGCGCGGCGCGGAGCAGGCCCGTGGCGACGACGGCGACGGCCATGGGCCAGCGGGGCTCGCCCAAACGCGCCCCCTGTTGCGCCGGCGGCAGCGCACCGGGGGAGGTCATCGGGGTATCTTCCCGCACGGCGGGCGGGAGTTGGGTGACGCCACGACCGTTCCTGTGATCGCCCGGTCAGCCTGGGCTAGGGAACGTAGGCACCCTGAAAGGCCAAGACGGCGTACAGGGCCATGGCGGCTCCGGACAGGACGTAGACCGTGGTGGCGACGCGCGCCGACCGGAGCAGGGTGGCGCCCGCGATCGCGAGAGGGAAGGCGCTGAGCGCATAGCGCTCGAACGAGTCGAGGTTGGAGCCCGACAACGCGACGACGACGACGACGAGTGCAAAGGCGCCGTACGACGCCGGCAGGCGCCAGAAGGCCACGACGAGCAGGATGAGGGCGACGCCTATCCACGGGACGTGCAGCCCGTCGCCGATGTGATGGCCGTGGGCCAGCTGGACCAGCGAGTGGTAGATGGTCGAGACGGGGTCCGTCAGCGCGCCGTGGTGCGCCTGCTGTTGCTGAATCTTGAGGGGCTCCAGGAAGCCGCCGGCGGTGGCGCTGACCCAGCCCAGATAGGTGATGGTGCCGGCGACGGAGGAGCCGATGGCGGCGACCTTGCCGGCCCACCGTGCCCAGCGATCGGCCCGCCACGAGCGGATCACCTCGATGATGGCCGGCACGACGAGCAGGCAGCCGATGGGACGAGCGGTGCCGGCCAGGTACCCGAACAGTGCGGCCCACCACCAGTTCCCGCGCCGGATGGTGATGAAGAACGCCACCGACAGCAGCACGAGCAGTGCCTCTGAGTAGCCCATCACGAAGACGAACGCGGGTGGGGCGAGCATGATGAGCCAGACCGCCCGGCGCGCCAGCACGGTGTCCTCGAACTCGGAGCGGACGAGGGCGTAGATCCCCACCCCCAAGAGCAGGGCGGCGAGGTTTGTGATGAGGAGCGAGGCGATACCCACCGTCAGCGCGGTGATGTCGTGCAGGCCGCGGTCGAGCAGCGGCAAGAGGGGGAAGAAGCGAGTGGCGGAGCGCGGCAGCGCGCCATAGCCGTGGGCGGCGATGGTCTGGTACCACCCGGCATCGGATCCCAACAGCCCGTCGTGTGTCTCGAGCACCGCCTTGGCGTCGGTGATGTGAAAGTGCTTGACCTCGTACTTGGCCAGGCCGAGTGCGAAGAGGGTGATGACCCGCGCCGTGAGCCACGGCAGCCAGGCGACGCTGAACGCCTCGAGCAGCAACCCCCGACGGCCACGCCAGCGGGCCACGAGCCCAGGTGATGTCGCGTCAGGTCCTGCGGACTGGACGGCGGCGCCCTGCGTCATGGGCGACGCGCCAGGCAGAGCTGAGGGCGACATGGGTGGATGTTTGCACGCCGACGGCACCCGGGTGCGCCTTCAGGAACGGGCATCGGCCAGCACGCGGTACAGATCTGCGAGCTTCTGTCCGGCGCTCTCCCAGGAGAACGACGTGATCCGCTGCGTGCCCGCAGCGATCAGGCGGTCCCGGAGTGCCGTGTCCGTCGCCGCCGCGAGCAACGCCTCGGAGAGTGCGGTGGGATCGTGCGGCGCGACGAGGAGGGCGGCATCGCCGACCACTTCGGGAATGGCGCCGGCGGTGGAGGCGACAACCGGCACGCGCAGCGACATCGCTTCCAACGGCGGCAGTCCGAACCCTTCGTACAGCGACGGATAGGCGAGCACGCGCGCGCCTGCAATGAGGGTGCTCCTGTCGTCGGTCCACCCGACGCGGTGGATGCGTTCGGCGTGGCGGGCGGCTCGGATGCCGGCATGCAGCGCGTCCTCCCCCCAGCCGGCGGGGCCGGCGATCTTGAGGTGGAGCTCGGGGAGGGCGTCGGCCATGCGATCGAACGCGGCGACGAGGTCGGGGAGCCCTTTGCGCGGCTCCACCGTTCCGATGGCGAGGACATAGGGAGGTTCCGATTCGCCGAGGGGCAGCGGTGGTGGCAAAGGCGTGAGGCCGTTGTAGATGACGTGGACCCGATCCGGAGCGAGACCGAAGTGCTCCACGAACTCGTCCGCCATGGCCCGGGACACCGTGTGCACGGAGGCGCCGTGGTCGACGGCCCGTCGGATCAGCCCGGGGTAGCGCAGCGACGTCGGGCTGCAGAGCTCGGGGAAGCGCACGGCAGTGAGGTCGTGCACCGTGATCAGACGGGCCGCGGTGCGGGAGGGTGGCACGACGAAGTTGGTGCCGTGCACCACGTCAACGGAACCGGTCCAGCGTTCCACGGTGGGATGGTCGAACCGCTCCCACGCCCGCAACGTGACCGCGGCGGGGATCGGGACCCGGCGTCCCGCCCGGACCGACCCGGGCAACTGATCGGGCAGGGATGCCCCTGCGCTCGCACTGAGGGCGTAGCCCACGACATCGATGGCCGGCTGGGCCGAGACGGCGGCCATGAACCCGGCGACGGATGCACCCACGCCGGTGCGCACCCCCAACAGCGGTGTGGCATCCATCGCCACCACGACGGTCCTGGCCGGGCTGGACATGCTGCGAACCTTAGAGAGCGGGAGCGGGAGGGGTGGATCTACTGGCAGTTGCGACAGCGGCCGAAGATGGAGAAGTGATGGGGGTCGATGGTGAAGCCGAACTCTTTCTGGGCCCGGGCGGCCAGGTTGACGAACAACTCGTCCGGTGCTTTGACGGCCGCGCCGCAGTGCTCGCACACGAAGTGGCAGTGCGCGCTGGCGGCCAGGTGGTAGGTGGCCGGCCCGTGCCCGAGGTGGGAATGCACGACGACACCGAGCCGCTCCAGTTCTTCGAGGTTGCGATAGATGGTCGACAGGTGCACGTCGGGTGCCTTGGCCTGGACGATGGCGGCCAGGTCCTCGGCGCTGTGATGACCCGGGTCGTCGAAGATGGCTTCGAGAAGGAGCCGGCGCGAGATGGTGACCCGCCCGCCACTCTCGCGCACGAGCACAAGGACGTCATCGACGGTACTGATGTCGTGCCGGGGTGGGTCTGCGCCGAGGGGTACGCCCATGACGCTTCCACTGTAAGCCTTAAAAGCTTGTTGCAATCCATTCGCAACTGCCTTACGGTGGCGATAGCGATATGTCTGCATCCGGCGTGCTCAGGGAGTCCCCGGACGTGGCGGGCTCGCCCGGTCGGATCAGCAGGATCCGCAACGGCCTGACACGTCGGGAGTGGACCAAGGTGGCGCTGATGGCCGCCACGGTTGTCGGCCTGAACATCGTCGGCTGGGGCATGCTGGCACTGGCGCTCCACGGCCACTACCACCTCAACAAGACCGCGTTCTTCGGGTTCGGCACGGGCGTCCTGGCCTACACCCTCGGCATGCGCCACGCTTTCGACGCCGATCACATCGCGGCCATCGACAACACGACGCGCAAGCTGATTCAGGACGGCGAGCGGCCCCTCAGCGTGGGCTACTTCTTCTCGCTGGGGCACTCGAGCGTCGTGTTCGTCCTGGCCGTCCTGTTGAACTTCGGGATACGCGCGTTGAACGGGGCGGTGCAGAACAACAATTCCGCGTTGCACCACTGGACCGGGATCATCGGCACCACCGTGTCGGGGACGTTCCTCTACCTGATCGGGCTGCTGAACCTGGTCGTCCTCTTCTCCATCATCAAGGTGAGCCGGGAGATGCGCCAGGGCCGCTACGACGACGCCGAGCTCGAACGCCAACTCGATGCGCGCGGACTCATGAACCGCGTGCTGGGCGGCTACGCCAAGCGGGTCGACTCGCCGTGGAAGATGTACCCGGTCGGCGCGCTCTTCGGTCTGGGCTTCGACACTGCCTCGGAGGTGGCCCTGCTGGTGCTGGCCGGGTCAGCAGTGGTGGGCGGCCTGCCGTTCTACGCCGTGCTGTCGCTTCCGATCCTCTTCGCCGCCGGGATGTGCCTCTTCGACACCATCGACGGGTGCTTCATGAACTTCGCGTACGACTGGGCGTTCTCGAAGCCCATCCGGAAGATCTATTACAACCTGACCGTCACGAGCCTGTCCGTCTTCATCGCACTGTTCATCGGGACAATCGAGATCCTGGGTCTCATTGCGCAGGAGACGAACCGCAGCGGCGGCTTCTGGGACTTCGTCGCCGAGTTCAACATCAACCGGGCTGGCTTCATCATCGTGGGGGTGTTCGTGGCGACCTGGATCGTGGCGCTCGCCATCTGGCACTTCGGTGACATCGAACGGAAGTGGGAGACCCAGGCGACGCAGGCCTATGCCAATGCCGGGTCCAGTCGGGGCGATTGACTCTCTGCCAGCGGGAGGTCCAGGCGCACAGTCTCTGAGGACACTGTTCGCCTGACAACCGACATCGCAGGTCAGCCGGCCACGCAGCGCTGAACCGGGCCCAGAGCCGCGCCGGGAAACCCGGCCGGAGCACTCCCGCTCACGTGCAACGCGCCAATGCGCGCCAATTTTCGGCAGAGCGACATCCAAGACCCGCGCCCGTTCCGAAGACAAGCCGGAGCGGAGGTTGGCTATGAGTGATTCTTCGGTCGAGGACACGGGGCAGGCCGGTGGCTGGCGAGGAAGCCTGAGCCGCCGCAGCTTCTTGCATCGAGGCGCCTTCACTGCCGGGGCGGTCGCCGTCGCCAGCAGTGTCCCTGGATTGTCGAGCCTGATCGCCAGCACGGCACCGGAGGCTCCCGCGGTCGACGCCGGCGCGAACGAGGCGGCCGACGAAGGCGGCGCGCTCACGGAGCCGCTCGTGGCCCAGGTCAAGGATCTCACCACCGGCGAGATCAGCCTGTTCCAGGGCGAGCGGGAGGTCGTCGTCCGGTCACCGGCCCTGGCGCGCAGCCTGCTTTCTGCGCTTCAGAAGTAGTCCAATCCACCTGTCACATCGATACCTAGGAGGGAACCCATGTCGTCACACAGAGAAGCACCGGAGATCTCGAAGGACCCCGTCGCCGACAGCACGGATGTCTATGCCTTCGTCAGCCCCGATCAACCGCAGACCGTCACGCTCATTGCGAACTACATCCCGCTGCAGGCACCGGACGGTGGACCGAATTTCTACGAGTTCGCGGATGACGTCCTCTACGAGATCCACATCGACAACACGGGTGACGGCAACCCGGACATCAGCTATCAATTCCGGTTCACGACCGTCAACAACATTCCGTCGTCCTTCCTCTACAACGATGGCCCGATCACGTCGCTGACGCCCCCATCGCCGCATTCGAACTGGAACCGCCAACAGACCTACTCAGTCACACGGGTCGACAACAACCCGGGCAACCGCTGGCGCAACGCATCGATCGTCCTCGGCGCGGGCCTGCTCTGCCCGCCCTGCAACATCGGACCGCTGTCCACGCCGAACTACGCGGGGCTGGCCAGCGCGGCGGTCCATTCGGTCGGAGCGGGACCGTTCGCGGCCAAGGTCTTCGCCGGGCAGCGGGCCGAGGGCTTCTACGTCGACCTGGGCGCAGTGTTCGACCTGGGAGATCTCCGAGGATTTGCCGCCGACCATGCCGGCGGACCCGCAGCCGGCCTGCTGAACGGCATGCCCGGTGTGAACTCGACCGCGGCCGTCAACGTCCACTCCCTGGCGCTGCAGATCCCGACGAGTGAGCTCACGCGGGCCACACCTAAGGGCCCGGGTGACCCCGCCGCGGTCATCGGTGTCTGGACGACGGCCAGCCGCCAGAAGGTCCGTCTCTGGGGCAACTGGTTCAACGGAGGCGACCTGCGGAGCGGGCCATGGACGCAGGTGTCACGTCTCGGGAACCCGCTGGTCAACGAGCTTCTCATCGGCATCGGCGCAAAGGATGTCTGGAACACGCAGCCCCCGACGACCGACGGGAGCGAGTTCCTGAACTACTTCACGCAGCCGTTGCTGCCCCAGCTGCTGCCGTCGCTCTATCCGGGCGTGTTCCCGAACCTGGCCAAGTACAACGGCGGCTCGCCGAATTCGCGACCCGATATTGAGGCGATCTTCCTGACCGGTATCCCGGCGGGAGTGATCACCCAAGCCCCGACCTTCACCAACTACAACGGCACCGGCGTCAAGGCCGACATGCTGCGTCTCAACACGGCGATCCCCCCGTCTGCGAGCCCGAACAATCTTGGACTGCTGGGATTGGATGTCGCCGGGTACCCCAACGGCCGCCGCGTCATCGACGACGTGGCCACCATCGCACTGCGCGCCGTCGCAGGGGCCACACTCGGCTACGTCGTCCCCTCCTTTACTGCTGACGGCGCCGCCGGCCTGGTCGACTTCGGGCTCACCGCAGGAGGGACTGACCTCTCGGCGAAGGGGTCGCAGCACTACTTGAGCGCCTTCCCCTACCTGGGCACCCCGTACAGCGGCTTCTCGAACCCGTCCGCCACACCGGTGTCGGTCACCCCGTAGCCATGGACCACAACATGGGAACCAGTGAAATGGGATCCGTCGTGCTCGACATCGGCGGCGACCGCGGGGCGGCCATCGTCAACACACCGGCCAGCCTCGACGGGTTCGAAATCGAGATCCGCCGCCCAGGAACGGCGTGGGACGGCACCCATGTGGCCGTGCGGCCGCGGCACGTTCCGGACGGGGTGGTCTACGCCGCCCTCTTCCCGGAACTGGCACAAGGGGACTACGAGGTGCGCATTCGGGGAGGTGTTCCTGCCGGGACGGTGGCGACCGTCACGGTCGAGGGTGGGTGCGTGAGCCGGGCCGAGCTCGACATCGAACAGCACGCCTGACGCGTCGCGCGCACCATTCCAGGGAGTGGATCCGGTCGATAGGGTGTCGCAATGGCTCACGAGACAAGCACCGGATCGTCGCCGATCATCGAGGGACTGATGAACGGCCTGCGGGAGGCCCTTCCGCAGGAGGAGCAACCGAAGCTGGCGGCGTACGCGGAACGCGCCCGTGCGACAAAACCCCGCGGCGACCTCCACCGGGCGTGGCACTGCCTGCACTGGGCCATTGAGGTCACCGAGCAGCCGGCGCATTCGCATCTCACGGGAGTGGCCGTGCGGCTGAAGGAGACCTACAAGGCGTGGCAGGACGTCGTGCTCGGCGCCGAATTCGGGTCCGACGTGAAGATAGGCACCGGCAATCCCTCCCAGGAGATCAAGGGAGACCAGAAGATCGGGCCCGGAGAGGATATTGAGCTCTTGTGGGTCGGCGAGGCGGTCTCCGTGGCCAAGAGCGCAGCGGAGAAGTCAGGTTGGGATCAGGTTCCGTGGGAAGGCCTGCTGCAGGAGCTCCTCGAGATTGGATAGAAGAACCGGATGGCGAGCGTTCCGGAAGGAGTGTCGTGAGTGAACCGCCCAAGCCACACGCGCTGGCGGCGCCGGAACGCTTCCGTCAGTGGGTGGGAACGATGCTGGCGCACCGGCACGAGGATGGCGTGCACCACGATGCCGAGCGAGCGCACACGCTCTACCAGACGTCGACCATGTCGGCGCTCCTGGACGGGATCTACGACGGCAGCGTTACCGTGGAGGAGCTGCTCGGGCATGGCGACTTCGGCCTCGGCACGTTCAACCATCTCGACGGGGAGATGGTCGTCACGGGCGGCGAGTGCTTCCATCTGTTCTCGGACGGCGAGGTCCGCGCCGCGACGTCCGACGAGCTGACCCCGTTCGCCGCGGTGACGTGGTTCGACCCCGATCTGACCATCGCCCTGGACGCCCCGACGCAGCAGAGCGACCTCCTGGCCCGGGTGGACGAGCGCCTCTCGAGTGAGAATCTGTTTCACGCCGTCCGCGTCACCGGCTCCTTCGCCACCGTTTCCACCAGGACGGCGGCCCGGCAGGAGGCGCCCTACCCGCCGCTCACGGAGGCGACCGACTCCGAGTCCGAGCGGACGTTCCGCGCCGTCTCGGGCGAGGTCGTCGGTTTCCGCGCACCGGACTACGAGCAGGGGATTGCCGTCGCCGGCTATCACCTGCACTTCCTCAACAGTGACCGCACCGGGGGTGGGCACGTGCTCGACTTCGTGCTGGATGATGGCGCGGTCCAGGTCTCGACGCTGTCGGAGATGCATCTGAGCCTGCCGACTTCCGGACCGTTCCTCACCGCTGACCTGCATGCCCAGGACATGGATGCCGCCATCCGCAAGAGTGAACGGTGACGGGCGCCGCCGTCGTGTGACGGTGGCCGGTCCGGCGGCTCAGCCCGGATCGGCCTCGAGGGCGGGAACGGCCGCCACGGGTGTCCGGCGCGCCTGCTTGGCCAGCATGGCGCCTCCCGCCACGGCCGCGCCTGCGAAGACGAGCAACGGCAGCGTGATCAACGCGGCGGCAAGTGCCCCGCCGGCCAGACCCGAGAGTGATTCCGCCCCGACCTGCATCGACTGGTTGTTCCCCATCGCCCGCCCCTGCTCCCGGTCGTCGGCCGCCAGCGAGAGCATCGCCGCACAGGACGGCAGGCAGATGGCCAGGGCCAGCGCGGTCGCACCAAGCGTGAACCACAGGGCGGTCGTCGATTTCGGGATGACGATCACGGCCATCAGCACGCCCATGGCGAGAGCGCTGTACAGCACCATGGTGCGGGGACGGGCGTGGCGCGACAGGGCACCGACGAGCCAGACATTGCCGATGACGATCGGCACCGCGACGAAGGCGACGTATTCCGATACTTCGCCGACCCCCATGTGGAATTGGTCGACCAGGTACATGGGGTAGACGCGGAAGAAGCCGAAGATCGACAGGTAGAGGACGAAATTCACGAGATAGAGCGGGCGCAGCCGCCGACCGGTGACCACGCGGGCCAAGTTGGTGAACGCCTCCAGGGCGTGACCCCTTTCCCCCGAACCCTGATGCGTCTCCTGGAACCAGCACACGACCGCGATCGCCGTCCCTGCGAGAAGGATCGTGACGACCCAATACGGGGTGGCGTAGGTGAACCAGCTGACGAGGGAGTGGTCGGCGAGCTGACCACCTCCGAGCGGCCCCACGACATAGGCCAGGCTCGCGCTCAGGTAGATGTAGCCGAACAGGCGGTTGCGGTCGGCGCGGGGCGCAGTGTCCGCAATGGCACTCTGGGCCAGCACGATGTTCGACTCGGAGAGTCCGGCCAGGAAGCAGGCGAGCATCAAGAGGAGCAGGTTCTGCAGGGCCAGGGCCGCCGCGATGCCGACATAGAGGATCGTCGTGGCCGAGAGGGATGCGATGAGGATGGGCCGGCGCCCGTGGCGATCGGATAGCGCGCCGAGGACGGGCGACCCAAGGAATTGCCCGAGCGGGTAGAGGGCCAGGAGCGCGCCGAGAACCAGGCTGCGCTCCGTCAAGGTGGAACCGGCGGCCAACATGCCGTTGTCGTTGCGCAGGATCATGGGCGTGAACGTGGCGATCATCAGGCTGTAGCCCAGGAAGCCGACGAACACGACCACGTACAGCGGCAGGATGCGACGGTTGATGATTCCGTTCATGTGCGCGTCGACGATACGTCGCCCGCCGGCCCTCCGGCCGGATCGGTGTCTCGCCGGGCGCGCGGCACCACCGATGTCCTAGCCTCAGGAACGCAATGAGGTTCTTCGATCCGCTGCCTCCTCCGCCGCAACCGTCCGACAGAAAGTGGTTCGCTCCCGTCTGGGATCGGCCCTCCGAAGGCACGCTTCCCGCCACGCTGGCGCTCGACGCGGTGCTCAGCGAGCAGGAGGAGGCCGTCGTCTTCCTTTCCCACCTGGACGTCTATCCGAACGGATTCCGCGTCAATGTCGCGATACTGGTCAACCCCCACCGTCAGCGGGAAATTCAGTCGATGATGCAGCGCGGGCCCATGGGCATGGTGCGGGTCGGCGTCGAGTTTGCCGATGGCCGGGTCGGTGGGCGCGGCACCCCGCATACGTTCGGTGCACTGCCAAAGGACGACGTGGGAGTACCTACCCAGCCCTACGTGGGTTTCGGTGGCGGCGGAGGCGGCTCCGGAGGCTGGAGATTCGGTGCCTGGGTCTTTCCGTTGCCGCCCGACGGACCACTGAAGATCTATGTGGCCCTTCCTCCGCCGGCCGCGAGCGAGTTCAGCACGGTTGTCGAAGGTTCCGCCGTCCGGGCTGCGGCCTCGAGGGCCAGAGTCATCTGGAGCTGACTACCGCTCAATCATTTTCATCTGCTGCTCATTGTGGTGCTCGCCGGCAGCGGGGGGAAGCTTGTCCAGCCGGTCGATCTGCTCGGACTTCAGTTCGACCGCGTCCGCACCGACGTTCTCCTCCACACGCGACACGCGCTTCGTGCCGGGAATGGGGGCAATGTCGTTCCCCTTCGTCAAGAGCCAGGCGAGAGCGACCTGACCCGGCGTGGCACCGACTTCGCCGGCGATGGCCTCCACCTCGGCCACGAGGCGCTGGTTGCGCTGAAAGTTCTCGCCCATGAAGCGCGGATTGGTCTTGCGAAAATCGGTGTCATCCAGCTCGTCCAAGGAGCGGACCTTCCCGGTGAGCATGCCTCTCCCGAGCGGGGAGTAGGCGACGAACCCGATTCCGAGCTCGCGCAGAAGGGGCAGGACCTCCTCCTCCTGGTCCCGGGTGAACAGCGAGTATTCCGACTGGAGCGCGGTGATCGGGTGGACGGCATGGGCGCGACGGATGGTGCCCACCCAGGCCTCGGAAAGGCCGATGTGACGGACTTTTCCTTCCTCGACCAGCTCGGCCAGCGCACCGACCGTGTCCTCAATGGGGGTCTTCGGATCCACGCGGTGCTGGTAGTAGAGGTCGACGTGGTCGGTCTGGAGCCTCCGCAGCGACCCCTCGAGAGCGGTGCGGATATTCGCGGGGCTGCTGTCGAGGTGGCCTGGTCCGTCTCCGCCGTGCGAGACCATTCCGAACTTGGTCGCCAGGACCACCTGTTCGCGGCGATCCTTGATCGCCTCCCCGACGAGCGCCTCGTTGGTGAAGGGGCCGTAGATCTCTGCGGTGTCGAGCAGGGTGACGCCAAGCTCGAGTGCCCGATGCATCGTCCGAGTGGATTCCGCGTCGTCTTTCCCCGCCCCCGTGAAGGCGGTGGACATCCCCATGGCGCCCAGCCCGATGCGACCGACGTCCAGCGTTCCCAGTGTGTTGTGTCTCATCGTTTGCCTTCCCTTCGTCTCATGCGTTCGTGTCCCCGACACGCGCAGGGCAACGAGGCGGACCCTCGCGCCACGCCGCGGCCACATGCCCGGCTCTTTGAAAAGGTCCTGCGGGATTGCGAGCTGGGACGACACTGGCGGCCCACAACGCCGGCGGCCGGGGTATCACCCGAGACTAGGCCAGACGTGGTCCCAGGTGCCGTCCGAGGAACGACAGTGACGGGGGTTCCTGGGCGGTAAAGAAGTCGCCCGTGTGGCAACCCTGGGAGAACTCCACGGTGCCGGACTCCGGCAGAACATGACTCAGGGCGAGGACGCCGGGATGGAACGGATCGTTCGCTCCCGAGGCAACGCGCACCGGCGTGTCCGCCAGGGCCGCCGCATGGGTCACGGCGTCGTTGGCGGTGAACGCTGCGGCCGACGAGTACGCAGTGGCGTTCACTGCCCGCGCCTGCTCGTAGCTGGTCCAGATGGCAGGACTGATGGCGGCGACAGCGCCGAAGACAGCCGGATACTTCTCGGCCAGCAGGAGCGCTCCGTAGCCACCCATGGAGATTCCCATGGAGCCGACCTCCTTCGGGCCCTGTCCGAGCCCGAGACGCTGGCACATCGGGATGAGCTCATCGACCACCATGGCCATCGGATCGTCCCGTGGGTGCGGGTTCCAGTATCCCGTGCCTCCGTCGACCGTGACCATGGCCATGGCCGGCAAGGGCTGCCCGTCCACCTGGAGGGCGACCGCTTGCTCCGGAGACATTCCGGTCAACGCGTTCACGTGATCGCCGCCCTCCCCGTGCAACATGACGATGAGGGGGATGGCGGCCCCGGGACCGTGGCTCGGAGGCCACGCGACGGTGTAGCCGACGACCCGTCTGCGCGCTCGGGAGTAGAAGGTGCCGGACCTCGTGTCTCCTCGTCCGGAGAACCGCAGAGACGGTGCGGCGACCGAACACGCACCGTCGACCTCGTCGAGCTCCTGGCGGCCGGGGAGCACGCCGTGTGCGACCAACTCGACGCCGAGCACTCCTCCCACTGCCACCACGGCAGCACCCGCCAGACCGGCGGTGAGGATGCGGCGTCTGGACCACGTGGGCCGGTGGGGAGGATCTTCAGTCTCGCCGGCCGCACCGACGTGGTTCGTGCGGTGTGTCGGCGTTCGCACTCGGCGGCAGTCTCAGCGACAGGCAGCCGTGCGAGCGGCGTCCCTGCTGCGTTCGACGGCCCGGCCTGCCAGGGCCAGGGAGGTGACCAAGATCACCAGCTCGGTGACATCGATGGCTCCGATGTGGAAGAGATCTCTTGGTCCCGGACCCCCGTCGAGAATCCAGAGCGCGGCGCCGGTGAGGAAGAGCGCCATGGCGCCGGCGACCACGAAACCGAGCGTTCTCTCGAAGCGCAGGAGTCGGTCGGCGAACTCGAGCCGCCGCACGAGTTTGGTCACGCCGACGATGACGGCGCCCAACGCAAGCGGGCAGGCGAACATCCAGGCCACCTCGGCCCCCGGGAAGGCGCCCAGCGCCGCCGGGTGAAGCCAGTACGAGCTGATGAAGAGGGTGGAGGCCCAGGCGTAGGCGGCGACCCCTCCGGGGACGATGCCTTGATGGGCCCACGGATGGCCGCCCGTTCCCGGCCACCCGTTGGCAAAATGATGGGTGCCAACGACGAAGACAGTGAGGCCGATGACGATCAGCGTCAGTGGCCGCAGTGTCCTCCAACGTTGACGTCCGTCGAGGCTGCGCAGGGCCAGCCAGACCACGGGTCCGGACGATGTGATGCTCGCCACTCCGATGGCGGCCACCGCCAGGGACATCACGACCATGGCCAGCGTGGTCGCGGTCGTGTTGGGCGCGGACCACTGCCAACCGATGGTGATCTGCGCCCAGAGCGCAATGGCCACGGTGACGAAGAACGACACGGCACAGGCGAAGGCGGCCAGGGACCGGCGTCCGTTGTCGTCGGGGTCGAGGCAATGGCCACCGAGTCCGACGACGGCGAGTCGGGCGACGAAACCGTTGCCGGCAACGTCGAGAGACCGTTGGAGAGAGCGCGGTCGCTCCTGAAGGTCGTCGACGAGCAGCGCAACAAATTCCTCCCCGTAACGGGCCCGCCACTCGCGGGGGTACCAACGCAGGAGCCGCTCCGCCCGCTGGAGCGCCGCTGCGCTCATGTGGCACCCCATGTACCGGCCAGTCGCCGGAGCCCGAGGTCGGCGATCTTCCGTTGTGCGGACAGGTGGGTGCGCAAGGCTTCGGCCCCCACCGAGGTCAGCCGATAGGGCCGCCGCCGGTCGTCGCTCTCGATCGACGCAATCAGGCCCTGCCCTTCGAGGCGGCTCAGGGCCTCGTAAAGTGTCCCGGGAGCCAGCCGAACGTCGGCGAACCGTTCAATGTCCTTCGTCAAGGCGTAGCCGTGCTTCGGGCCCTCGGCCAGGCTGGACAGGATCAACGTCGCCGGTCCGGCGGAGCGGCCGAAGCCCGAGAAGCTGGTGGGCCTCCCTTCAGTGCCTTTCGCACGCGCCATGTGGGGACTCTATATCGGCTACCGGTATACCGTCAACCAGAATACTGGACCGCCGTGTCAACCGAACCGATCGGCGAGCGCAGTCAGCTTGGCGACGTAGGCCGGCCAGTCATAGCCGTCGGGGACATTCGAGTTCTCGGGCAGCGCACCGATGGTCTTGTCGAGTTGCTCGCGCATGATGTCAGCCTGTCCGGCATGACGTGCCAGGTCGTAGGTCACGTGGACCATGACCCGTTGCAGGGTCACCTCCTGACGATCAGGCGGCCACCACGCCACCTGTCCCCGAGCATCGAGCTCCAACTCGTTGATCGTCTGGTCGGCGAAAGCCCAGACCCGATGGGACAGATCGATGAGCCCGTCCTTGGACTCTTGCGCGTCCGCGTACCAGTCGGCCTGCGGGTCTTGTCGCAATGCCTCGTCAGGCACCAACTCATCTGACGTCGGGAACTGGCGACCGAACGTGGGTCCGAAATAGCCCGCCTCCACATTGAGGCAGTGCTTCACCACTCCCAGGAGGCTGTTTCCGGTCGGGGTGCGGGGCAGTCGAGCGTCCCGTTCCGTCAGCCCTTCGAGTTTCCACACCAGAGCGTCGCGGGCTGCTTGGAGGTAGCGCTGCAGCACCGCCTTTTGGTCAGCGGTCTCGGCCATGCCGAAAGTCTGACACCGCATCTGACGGGCACCATGACCTACCGGGCATACTCTCTCCATGGCCTCTCGGACGAGGACCCAGTATGCGAGCGCCGGCGGCATCGATATCGCCTACCAGGTGCTCAGCGAAGGAGCTGTCGACCTGCTCCTCTATCCGGGGTGGACCATCCCGATCGACTGCATGGACCAGGAGCCATCCATGGCTCGATTCCAGCGACGACTGGCGTCATTCGGTCGCCTGATCCGGTTTGACCCGCGAGGGATGGGACTGTCGGACCGCGGGTCCGCGTCCGATCCTCCGACGCCTGAACAGTGGGCCAATGACGGATTAGCTGTGCTGGACGCAGTGGGGTCAGAGCAGGCGGTCGTGCTTGCTCCCTATGGGCATTCTCTGGCCGGCATCACGCTGGCGGCGATGTACCCCGAACGGATCAGCAGCTTGGCGACAATCAACGGCACGGCTCGATGCAGATGGGCGCCCGACTATCCCGCTGGCATTCCGGATGAATTCCTCGACACGACAAATCGCGACGGGTCCGCAGCAGACGCGGTCGAGCGTGGATTCGACATCTTGTCGATCTTGGGTCCCAGCGTCGCCGATGATCCGGAATTTCGCGCCTGGTGGGA
>DATBAO010000042.1:0-27481 GCA_036271495.1 Acidimicrobiales bacterium | reverse complement strand
CATCTGCTGCTCGCCGCCGGAGAGGTTGCCGGCCTGCTGGTGCCCACGCTGGCGCAGAATCGGGAACAGGTCGATGACGCGGGCCTTGGCCTCGGAGACGGCACGGTGATCCTTGCGGATCATCCAGGTGCCGAGGCGGAGGTTCTCCTCCACCGACAAGGTGGGGAAGACGCCGCGCCCGCCGGGCATGAGGGACATCCCCTGGCGCGCCACCACCTCGGCCTGCTCGCCCGTGATGGCGACGCCGTCGAGCCACACCGCGCCGCCGCCCACCTTGACCAGCCCGCTGGCGCCCTTCAACAACGTCGACTTGCCGGCTCCGTTGGTGCCGAGCAGCGCCACGATCTCGCCCTGGTGCACGTCGAGGTCGACGCCGAAGAGGATCTGCACGGGCCCGTAGGAAACTTCGACCTGCTGGCACGACAGCACGACGGGGGTGTCGGGGATGAGCCCGTCGGCCGGTGCCGCGGCCAGCGCGGGGATCGGCACCGGGGCCGTGTCCTCGTCCCGGGTCTCGGGCACCGGCACCAGCACGGGGCGTCCGTCGTCGCCGCTCTCCTCGCTCAGCGCGTGCTCCAGGATCGACGTCTCCTCCGGCGCGTGGTCGACGAGCTCGACCTTGCGGTCGGCCACCAGGCTGGGGACGAGGATCTCGTGGCGTGCCGCCACCCGCTTGAGCAGCCGGTCGCGGATGTTCTGCACGCCCTCGGCCAGCCCGCCCGGCAGGAACAGCAGGACGAGGAGCAGCCCGACTCCGGTGAAGACCAGCTGGTACTTCGGGAACGAGTAGCTCAACACCTCGATGAGCGCCACGCCCATGAGCACGCCGCTGATGGAGCCGAGCCCGCCGATCACGGCCATGGAGAAGACCACGAGCCCGTAGGACGGGTCGTAGGTGTTGAAGGCCACCGCGCCCAGGAGGACGGCATAGAGCCCGCCCGCGATGCCGGCGATGGCACCCGCCAGCACGAACCCGGCCAGCTTGGTCCGGACCGGCGGCACCGACATGGCCGCGGCCGCCTTCTCGTTGTCGCGGGTGGCGAGCAGGACGCGTCCGGACCGGGCGCGTCGGAGGCCCTGTATGAAGAGGATGGTCAGGACCAGGAAGCCGAGGCAGCAGAAGTAGAAGGCCTTGTTCGAAGCCAGGTCGAAGCGCTGCCACAGCACGGGCCGCAGGAACGCCTGCGGAATGATGTTGGGGTAGTAGGTCGGATTGAGGAAGAAGGTGTCCATGGCCACCCCGAGGGCCAGGGTGACCGCAGCCAGGTAGGCGCCTCGGATGCGCAGCGCCGGGATGCCGACCACGACGGCCAGGGCGGCACCGGCGAGACCGGCGGCGGCGAGGCTCAGGAAGAGGTCCGCGTTCCACTTCTCGATGAGGTCACCGGCCAGGACGCCCCCCACGCCGGCAAAGGCGAACTGCCCCAGGCTGACATTGCCCGACCAGCCCGTGAGGACGACCAGCGAGATGGCGATGATCCCGTAGATCAGGGCGGCCGTGTACTCGAGCGTCGTGCCCGGCCCCGACACCAACGGGATCACCACGACGACCACGGCCACCAGCGCCATGATCCCGACGCGACCCGCCTTCACCTCGGGCAGCGAGCGCAGCGCCGCCGGGATCGGCTTCAGGATGCCCGTCGAGGAGAACGACTCCTCGGCGTCGTCGGCCCGGCTCCGCTTGCGCTGCAGGAACAGCAGGCCCACCAGAATGGCGACCAGGTTCACCACATCGCCGACGGCGCTCCCGAAGCGCGGCATGTTGAACTCGAACAGCCCGCTGGTGATACCCAGGGCCACGCCGGCGCCGAAGGCCATGGGCAGGCTCTCCATCCCGGCGATGATGGCGGCGGCCAGCGCGGGGAGGATGAGTGTCGGGCCCGCCCCGGCAGCGATGGTGATGCCGGCGGACGGTGCGCTGAGGATGCTCGTCAGGCCGGCCAGCAGGCCGGCGATCACCCAGACCAGCGTGGAGAGCCGGCGCACGGGAATGCCCAGGAGCCGGGCCCGGTCCGAGTTGTCGGCCACCGAGCGCACGCCGACGCCGGCGTCGGTGCGCAGGAGGAACCAGCCCATCGCCACGAGGACCACCGGGACGACGATGGCGATGAGGAGGTCGTTGCCGTTGAAGAGGACGGGGAAGATCAGCACGTGGTTCCCGCTCAGCGGCGTGTTCACACCGCCGACGATGGAGGGCCCGTTCAGCCAGCCCGGCACGAGCAGCTGAATGCCGCCGAAGAGCTGCGCCAGGCCGATGGTGACGACCATGACGATCAGCCGCGGCGCCGTGAAGAAGCGCCAGCGGATGATGAAGTCGACCAGGAGCCCCAGGGCCGCCCCCACGATGAGGGCGATGCCGATGCAGACGAACCAGTTCACGTGGTGGGCCAGGTTCAGCTCGACGGCCACCGTGGCCGCCAGCGCACCCATGGCGCCGTAGGAGAAGTTGATGACCCGCGAGGCGCGGTAGGTCAGGACGAGGCCGAGGGCCAGCAGCCCGTTGACCGCTCCGAACTCGGCCCCGTTGAGGATCTGGCCCCGCGGCGCCGCATGCGGCCACAGGGCGGGCACCGCGAACAGGAGCACGAAGGCGGCCGCCAGCGTGAGGATCATGCCGCGCAGGCGCGCGGGCGTGGCGGCCCAGGCGCGGCCGACCGACAAGGGGACGGGGACGCCCATGACCGCTACCCGCCCGACGGCGCGATCGGGAAGCCCGACGGCAGCGGCAGCGCGCCACCGGCGTAGGAGCCGATCTTGGTCCGGGTGCTCGAGGCCACGTAGGCGCCCGGCTTGTCGTCGTAGGGCGAGGTCTTGTTGGGGTTCCAGTAGATGAAGGACCAGTCCGTCTGCGGTGTGTAGTGCCCCGCCGGGAAGGACCACGTGCCGTACAGCGCGTTGGCGGCGCCGGCCTGGCTGCCCGGATAGGCGCGCATGCCGTTCTGGAACGTCGTGGGGGTCAGGCCGGGGCCGGCCATCTCAATCCCGATGGCCATCTCGTACATCTGGGCGTAGATGAGGTCGACCGCGTTGGCCGGCTCCGTGCCCGAGCTGACCTGCTTGTAGGCCGAGTAGCCGAACGTGTTCTGCTTGGGCACCGTCGGGCCGTTGAAGGTCACGCCGAACGCGTGGGACCACTCGCTCTGCTGGAAGAGCTGGCCGACGATGTCCTGGTCGGTCAGGGCCACACCGGCGACGACCCATTCGGGCGTGTACCCCTGCTCGGCGGCCCGCGACGTGAGGTAGACCGGGAAGACGGGGTCGCAGCCGCAGACCACCGTCGTGATGCCGTCGTTCTGCAGCTGGCTGATGACGTTCGAGGCCTGGCTGGACAGCGTGGACAGGTTCAGCTGGTACTGGATGTTGTCGCTGATCGGGTGGCCCGCCGCCGCCGCCTGCTGCACGGCCGACTGCGCCGCCGACTGGTACCACGGGTCGCTCGGGGCGATGATCGCCACCTTGCGCGGCTTGCCCTGCAGGCTGCCGCCGGCGTAGGTGGCGTTCCCGCCGGCCAGGGACTTCAGGTAGAGCTCGTTGGTGGCCTGGACCACGTCGTTGGACTCGGTGTCGAGGCTCCACATGTACGGGGCGTACTGGCCCATGAAAGAGGCCGACAGGTAGGGCGCCCCGAACGAGATCACGTGCTGGGCCGCCAGGGCCACGTCGTAAGGCTCGGACACGCCGTTCAGCTCGGCGAAGGCGTGCTCGGACTGGGCCGAGGTGACGGCGTCGGCGTCGGCCTGCTGCTGCCCGCTGCCCAGGAGCTCGTTGGTGATGGAGCCCTGGCCGTTGAAGAACTCGATGTTGAGCTTCCGGCCGTAGAACTGGAAGTGGTTGTCGAAGTAGGTGGCGAGCGCGGTGACCGTGCGTTCAATGTCAGCTGTGGTGTCGGTGATGTTGGCTCCGCCGAGCGAGGCCAGCGTCTGCTGGAAGCTCTCGGAGTCCGACGTGATCCGGTAGCTGACGTTGATGGCGGTGGGCGAGACGCCGGGTGAGGTGGCCCCGCCGTTGCTGCCGGAGAACGAGATGCACGGGGGCGAATACGGATCGCCGGGCACCTGCTCGGCTTGGCCGGGGCAGCCCCCCGACTTGCCGGTCGCCTGCCCCGCTGCGGCCGAGGCGGCCGTCTTGGCGGCAGCCGCTGCTGCCGCGGCCGAGCCCGCCGCGCCGGCGGTGCCGCCCGCACTACCGGCGGCACCGGCCGCGCCCGCTGCGCCCGGCGTCGTGGTCGCCGTCGAGGAGGAACCCGCGCCGTCGGCGCCGGCGCTCGACTGGGCCTCGTGCACCACGTTCTGCTGCGGTGCCTTCGTCGGCACCAGCAGGGCCATGAGGATGAAGGCCACCAACAGCGCGGCAAGCGGCCCGTAGCCCTTCAGCAGCCGGCTGTTGGCCTTGGCCGACAGGCGGAGCTTGCTCGCGCTGCCGGGATTGGCGCCGCCCGGGCCGGCGCTGCCCATATCTGTCACTGCAGGATCTCCCCTTCCGTGTGGCCGCGGCCGCTCAGTTGCAGCCGGCGGCGCTGGCGCAGGGCATCCCAGCTGAAGAGCCCCACCACCAGCGCGAGCGTCGCCAGCCCGATGGGGGCGGCGACGTTGCCGGTCGTGCAGCCGCCGCCGGACGGGCCGAGGCTGACGCAGTCCGACGTGCGCGTGATCGGTCCCAGCGACTCCGGTTGGCTGCCTGCCGCCGGGGAAGTCGGGGCGGCGGCGGGGGTGGATCCCGTCGTCGGCGCGGACGCGAACGGCCCTACCCCGCTGTTGCTCGTCACGGGCAGGGCGCTCGTGCCGAGGGCACTCCCGCTGTTGCCGGTGCTGCCGCTCCCGGCGGACGAGGACGACGAGGGCAGCGCCGTGCCGCCGCCGCCCGTCCCGAAGGGCGAGGTGGCGGCCAGGTTGTCCGTCTCGGCGCTGGCGCCGCCGAACTGGAGGTTGAGGTTGCCACCCCCGGAGAGCACACCCAGTCCGATGTCACCGACGGTGAGCTCGGTGGCGAAGTTGCAGTTGGCGCTGAGCAGCGCGTTGACCAGCGCCTCGCGCACCGGTTGCACGCTGTTCTCGTTGGCGCCCACGACCTGCTGGCCGAGCGCGTTGTTGTCGATGCCCACCACGAGCGGCGAAATCTGCACCGTGCCGTCGGACAGCGTCGACTGGGTCGGCCACTGGACGTTGAGGCCCACGGGCGTGAGCGCGGTGTTGACGACGTTGAGCACCGTCTGCGGGTTGCCCGCGCTGCTGAGCGCTGAGAGGTCGACGGGCACGCCGGCCACGGTGAGCGAGCCGATCGAGAAGGTGCCGGCGGACGTGGTGGTCCCCCCGGACTGCTGGGTGGCCGACCAGTGCAGGCCGCCCAGGACGACGGCGCCGCTGCCGAGCGAGATCTGCCCCACGTCCGCCGTCGATGTGGCGGTCCGCGTGGCGCCGTTGTCGATGGAGGCCTTCGCGCTCGACGTCAGCCCGTTGACGGCCAGCAACCCGCCCGGCACCGAGATGTTCGACACCGTCGTGAGCGAGCCCGACGACGGTTGCGTGGTGGCGGTGGCCGCCTCGTTCCCGATGCCGAGACCGTCCGGCGAGGACTGGGGGGTGACGCTGTTGGACAGGCTCTGGTTGCCGTCCGTCGATTCCGCCTGCACCGGCGGGGGGACGTCGCTCTTCGGGACGGTCGGCGCCGACCCGTCGCATCCCTGCGCCTCGAGCGAGGTGCCGATGGCGCCCAGGTCGATCGTCTGGGAGAGCGACTGCGCCTGCAGGTCCTGGTAGTTCGACACCGACGTGGCGAGCGTGATGGCGTAGTTCAGGCCACCGGTCGTCGGCGCCAGGCTGATCGCCTGCGCACGCGCCAGCGCATCGCCCGGCACGAAGGAGGTGTCGGCGCCCGAGCTCGACCCCAGCTCGACGAGCCCGACCCCGGCCGCCACCGCACAGGCGAGGCCGACACGGACAGTCGCGGGCGTGTAGCGGCGCTCCCGCAAGCGCATGCGCAGCGTTCGGCGTTGACCCTTCACCAGGTGAAGCCTCCCCATGAATCCTGGGAGCACAACGAACGCTGGGGCGATTCCCTACGGGTGTCCGCGCGATGCGTGCCGAAATTCGTCGCGGCGGCCGCGCCCCTCCTCGTGCCGCCGCACAGGAACAACCCGCCGTTCCGTCCACTCACCAGCTGCTTTCACCCCCCGCAGAGTGACCGCCCCGAGCCCGCCGCTCGGTGGTAATGCTTCGACAGTAGCGAACCGTCGAGCCCGCTGCATCAGCTCCCGGCGGCCCCGGAGCGGCGCGCCACGTCCCGCAAGAGGGGTGTCCAACCGGCCAGGTCGCCCACCGCCAACCCCTCGACCTTCCCGCTGTCGTCGGCCCGGCGCAGCGTCACGGCGTCGGCCGCCCACGGTTGCGCCAGGAAGGTCGCCGCCTCGTCCTCACTCATCGCGCCACCCTGGCGGCGCAGCGAGACGACGCTGTCGTCCGTGAGCACACCGCCGTAGCTCCCCTCGGTCGCCACGAGATACCGCTTGGCCGCCACGTGCAGTCCCACCGTCCCCGCCACCCGCTCCCCCAGCGTCCGCCGCACCGCAGACGCTGCGTCGGTGGCATGCGTCTCGTCGGACCCACCGGGCAGGAGGTGCCCGATGTCGTGCACCAACCCGGCGGCGGCCAGCTCGTCGTCCCCGGGGTAGAGGTGCGCCAGCAGCGCCGCCGTCTGTAGGGCGTGGTCGAGCTGGGACACGGGGAGGCCGGGACTGAGCAGGTGATCCGAGGCGGTGGCCAGCACCTCGAGCATGCCGTCCACGTCGAGGTCTCGGCTGTTCCTCATGTGCCCATTCTCCCCCGTTGCAGGTACGGTGACGCCCCATGCCCTGGACCCCCCCACCGCGTAGCCCCTGGGCGGACAAGATGATCGCGCTGGGCCACGGCCTCGGTGACGACGGACGCTCGATGGTGTCGCTGCACCCCGAGGTCCTGCAAGCCGCCGCCATCGGCACGACCGGCCTCGACGACTTCGGCGACGACTGGTGGGAGGAGCCCTTCCGCCGCCTGTGCGCGTCCCTCGATTCGGAGGCACGTCTCCACCTCCCGGGAAGGATCCGCACCCGGGGCGAGCTCCAGCTCATCCTGCAGAACCGCCTGCGCATGGTCGACCTCTGGAAGAAGGAGCCCGCCGTCCTGGCCCAGCCCGTGCACGCACCCATCGTCGTGACCGGCCTCGGGCGTTCGGGCACCACGCTGTTGCACGAGCTGCTGGCCTGCGATCCCGACAACCGCCCGCCGCTCCTGTGGGAGCTGCTGCACACCGTCCCGTACGACGACGCGTCGGGTGACCTGTGCGACGACGAGATCCGGCTCATGGACGAGATCGTCCCCGCCTTCACCGCCATGCACGAGAACGGCGGCCGGCTGCCCACCGAGTGCATCTTCGCCTTCGCCCACCAGTTCTCGAGTGACGTCTACACCGGCCTCTACAACGTGGCCGAGTACACCGTGTGGCGGAGCGGCCAGGACCAGGCGCCCATCTACGACTGGCACAAGCGCCACCTGCAGACACTGCAGTGGGTCACCGAGCGGCCGACGACGCGGTGGGTCGTGAAGGCGCCCTCGCACCTTTCCGCCCTGCCCTTGCTCTTCTCGACCTACCCCGATGCACGCGTCGTGATCACCCACCGCGACCCGCTGCGGGTCATCGGCTCGCTGTCCGACCTCATGGCGACGTTGCACTTCATGCACTCCGAGCACGTCGACCACGGCGTGCTGGTCGAGTTCATGGCCATGGGCCTCGAGATGCAGATGGACCACGTCACCGCCGAGCGTGACGCCGGCGACATCCCCGCTGACCAGATCAGCGACGTCGTGTACCGCGAGCTGGTGGCCGACCCTCTCGGCACGGTCGAGCGCCTCTACGCCGGCTGGGACCTCCCCATCACGCCCGAGTTCCGTGCCGCCCTCGATGCCTACCTGGCTGCCCGTCACACCGGCCGCGCCGGCGGGCACGACTACTCCTTCGCCGACACCGGCCTCGACCTGGCCACCCACCGGGCCCTGGTGGCGCCCTACCAGGAGCGCTTCGGCGTCCCGTCCGAAGTCTGAACCCGCCCAGAATCTGAACGCCGGGCTCGTCACCGAGTCCGAACTCTGCAGTAGACAGGTCTCACCGGAGACAGTTCTGAAAGGGACGGTTCCACGCGGGACCGTCCCGACAGGACTGTTCTTGAAGGGAGACAGCAATGGACTGGAAGCTCGAGACCCTGGTGGTGCCGGTGGCGGACGTCGACCGGGCCAAGGCCTTCTACGCCGAGGCCGCAGGCTTCCACGTCGACGTGGACCACAGCGCCGGCGAGGACTTCCGGGTCGTCCAGCTCACGCCGGCCGGTTCGGGCTGTTCCATCTCGCTCATGAAGAACGTGCAGGCGGCCGGCTCCCTGCAGGGGATGCACCTGGTGGTGCGCGACATCGAGGAGGCCAGTCGCCAGCTCGGCGCCGGCGGTGTCACCGCCACGGGCATCTTCCACTTCATCGATGGCGTGCAGACGGACGGGCCCGACCCCGACCGGGTCGACTACGGCTCGTTCCTCTCCTTCAACGATCCCGACGGGAACGGCTGGTTGGTACAGGAGGTGCCCAGCCGGCCGTCGTGACCGCGGTGTCGTGACCGCGGTGTCGTGACCGCGGTACCACCAGCCAGGGATTACGACGCCGCGAGGTCCTTGATGTCGACCACCTCGGCCGTGGGGTGCGGCGGCCCGTCGGCCAGCACCCAGCGCACCAGCATGTAGCCCTCCAGCCGTCCGCCGGTGTCGAGCCAGTTCTCCACACCGGGGTCCGTGGGCGCGATCACCATCTGCCACGAGCCGTCGGGTGCGCGGTCGGCCGTCTTGTTGTTCAGGTGTGTCGTGGCATAGCGGTAGTCGAAGCTCTCCATCCACGGCGAGGTCAGGGTCAGCCCCCAGTAGAGGAACGGCTTGTCCGGTTCCTGCACGGTGACCACCAGGGCCTGGCCCGGCTCGAGGCGGAACCGCCCACCGTGGTACGTCATCTCCGCGTTCGAGTGCGAGCGCACCTCGTCCTCTTGCGCGGCCACGTGCTCGGAGCCGGCCTGGCCGCCGAAGGTGTTCATGTTGCTCGTCGCGTCACGCCACATCTGCAGCGCGGTGTCACCCACGAAGGTGAGGAACATGGCGGCGAACTCCAGCTTGGGTGCGAGCTCGTCGGTGGAGAGGATCGGGTGCGGGACCACTTCCCCGGGCTCGGGCACGAGCTCGACGCGGAGGCGGGCGAAGCGCTCGGGGCTCTTCTCGAAGTACGTCTCCCGGATGGCCAGCTGCGCCGTGCCCGGCTCGAGGAGGACGGCGTTGCGCGGCTGCGGGTCGGGCATGGACGCGGCCGGGGCGATCAGGATGTCGACCTCGCCGTTGGGGCCCAGCTCGAACTCGTCGATGTTGGTCTGGGTCTGCGTTCCCGTCCGGCCCCCTACCGGGCCCTGGCCGAAGGGCGTGCCGAACGTCATGCCGAGATACGCGCACTCCCCCCGGAAACCCACCATCCGGTAGGTGCGCGAGTCGTCCAGCACGCAGAACGTGTAGTGCACGTCCGGGTTGTCCACCAGGAGCTTCTTGTACTCGTCCTGGAGGTCGAAGAGCTGCGGGTGCAGGGGGTCGGAGCGCTCGACGATCCAGTCGAGGATCAGGCGGCACAAGCGGGTCACCCAGCGGTAGCCCTCGGCCAGGTCGACGTCGGTCTCGGGCACCTCGGTGGCCTTCCGCACCACATCGAGGGCGGCGGTCTGTGCCTGCAGCCAGGCGTCGAATGCTGCATCCAAGCGATCGTTCTGCATCCGGGTGACGCTACCCATGTTTCAGAGGAGTTTCCCGTTCGTGGGCGCGCCCGGTAACTTTCGGGATGTGACCGACACCGCTACAGAGACCACGCGGACCGACGAGCTGCTCAGCGAGCTGAGGTCCTGGCTGGACAGCAACTGGGACCCCGATCTGACCGTGGCCCAGTGGTGGGAGCGCCTCGGCCTGGCCGGCTGGTCCGCCCCCGGATTGCCCGAGAACGCGTACGGCAAGGCGATGGCCCGCTCCGATGTCGTCCTCGTGCAGCAGGAGATCGCCAAGTCGGGCGCGCTGGGAGCCCCGGCCGGTCTCGGCCTGCTGCTGGCCGCCCCCACCATCGCCACCCACGGCACCCAGGAGCAGATCGACCTCTACGTACGCGACATCGTCACCGGGCAGAAGGCCTGGTGCCAGCTGTTCAGCGAGCCGCAGGCCGGCTCGGACCTGGCCGGTCTGCAGACCCGCGCCATCAAGGACGGCGACGAATGGATCATCAACGGGCAGAAGGTGTGGACCTCGGGCGGCCAATACGCCGACCTCGGCATGCTCCTGGCCCGCACCGATCCCGACGTCCCCAAGCACCAGGGCATCTCCTACTTCGCCTTCAACATGCTCCAGGACGGCGTCGACGTGCGCCCGCTGAAGGAGATGACCGGCCACGCGCTCTTCAACGAGGTCTTCATCACCGACGCCCGGGTGGCCGACTCCGCGCTGATCGGCGGTCTCAACAACGGGTGGGCGGCGGCCAATACGACGCTTATGAACGAGCGGGCGGGACTCGGCTCCGGCGGCGGGAACGCGGCCGGCGGCGGCCTGGCGCAGCCGGGAAGCGTCATGGGCATGCTGCCCCGCCGGGTGGGCGATCTGGTCGCCCCGAAGCCCGATGCCGCCGGCGGCAAGCAGAAGTCACAGGCCCCCGGGGGCGCCTTGGGCGCCATGCGGGGCGGGGCCGGACTGCTCATCAGCCTGGCGCAGTCCCGCAAGGTCAACAAGGACGCCGGCATCCGCCAGGATCTGGCCCGGCTCTACACGCTCGGTGAGCTCGGCCGCTTCAACGGCCTCCGCGTCAAGGCGGCCAAGGAGCAGGGTGTCGACATCCCCGGCATGCCCAACGTGGCCAAGCTCTCCATGAGCCAGATCGTCCGCCTCACCCGTGACCTCGGGCTGCGCATCGCCGGCCCCGCCGGGACGCTCCACGCCTACGACGGCGACGAGAAGGCGGCGCTCAAGCACGCCACGGGCGACCCGTTCGCCGGCGGCATCACCGAGATGGCGCTCTTCGCCCAGGCGCCCCCGATCTACGGCGGGACCGACCAGGTGCAGCGCAACATCATCGGCGAGCGGGTGCTCGGGCTGCCCAAGGAGCCCAACAACGACCGCGTGACGCCTTTCTCCGAACTCCCCAAGAACGCCTGAGCGCTCCGACGCTGAATCGGGCTGTGTCGGGCCGGGGCCGGTGAGCGCAGGGGTGAGCCGGGAAGACCGCAGCGTGCGTGGCGCGGCAGCCATCGTCGGGGTGGCCGATGACGTCTCCCCCACCGGCGAGCTCGAGCGCACGGGACGAGAACTCGAGGTCGCCATGGTGCTGGACGCGCTCGAGGACGCCGGCCTCACGCTGGCCGACGTCGACGGTGTCTGCCACCCGGAGTCCGCTGTCGCCTTCGCGGAGTACCTCGGCGTCCACCCCACCTTCGTCGAGTCGACCATGACCGGTGGCTCGAGCTACGAGGTCCACGTGGAGCACGCGGCCGCCGCCATCGCCGCCGGTGTGTGCGACGTCGTGGTGAGCGTCTACGCCTCGACGCCGCGCAGCGACCGCACGCAAAAGCGCCGGCGCCCCCGCCGGGGCTTGGCGGGGCCGAACCCGATGGCCGAATGGGAGCTCCCCTTCGGCCTGCGCCTGCCCATGGGGCCCTACGCGCTGGCGGCCGCCCGCCACATGCACGAGTTCGGGACGACCGCGGAGCAGCTGGCGGCCATTGCGGTGCAGACCCGGGCCTGGGCCGGACTGAACCCACGGGCCCGCTACCGCGACCCGCTGACGATCGACGATGTGCTCGCCTCGCCGTTCCAGGTGAGCCCGCTCCACCTGCTCGACTGCTGCCTGGTGACCGACGGCGCCGGCGCCTTCGTCATGACCAGTGCGGCCCGTGCCCGCACGCTGCGCAAGCCGCCGGCCTACGTCCTGGGCGCGGCGACGTGCACCGACCACATGGGGATCACGCAGATGCCCGATCTCACGACGACTCCCGGTGCGGTCTCGGGGCCCCGGGCCTTCGCCATGGCCGGCATCGGCCCCACTGACGTGGACCTGCTGATGGGCTACGACAGCTTCACCATCACCGCCCTGCTCCACCTGGAGGACCTCGGCTTCTGCGCCAAGGGGGAGGGCGGCCCGTTCGCCGCCGACGGTGGCCTCGGCCCTGGTGGCTCGCTCCCCATGAACACCAACGGCGGCGGGCTGTCCTTCACGCACCCCGGCATGTACGGCATGTTCCTGATCACCGAGGCGGTGCGCCAGCTGCGCGGCGAGGCCGACGCCCGCCAGGTCGAAGGGGCGGAGGTCGCCGTGGCCCACGGCTCGGGCATGTTCCTGTCCGTCATGTCGACCGCCGTGCTGGGCACCGAGGCTGCGCTGTGAGCGCCGACGGCGCGGCGCCGACGCGTTTCGAGCCACCCGTGGGCGAGGAGAGCGGCCCCTTCTGGGACGCCACCCGCGACGGACGACTCCTGGTGCAATGGTGCGTCGCGTGTGACCGGGGGGTCTTCTTCCCACGGGTGCTCTGCCCACACTGCGGTGCGACCGGGCCGCTCGAATGGCGTGAGGCGAGTGGGCGGGCCACCGTGCACGCGGCCGTGGTCGAGCATCGACCTGAGCTGGCCGGTGCCGCTTTCGCACACGGTGAGCCGTTCTGCATCGCGCTGGTCGAGCTGGAGGAGGGGGTTCGGATGATGACGAACGTGATCGGCTGTCCGCCCGATGACGTGCACAGCGGCATGGCCGTGACCGTGACCTGGGAGCCGATGAGCGACGGGCGGCAGCTGCCGCTGTTCCGGCCCGCCGAGGGGACGGGGACGTGAGCGTGCCCGAGGACAAGCGCGCCGCGGCAGCCCAGGGGATGCTGCACGCCTGGTGGGCAGCCCGGATCCCGGACCGCCTGGCCGTCATCACCCCGCACGGGGACCGCACCTACGACGACCTCAACGCCGACATCAACCGGCTGTCCCGCGCGCTGAGGGCCCGCGGCCTGCAACCCGGCGACGCCATCGCGGTGATGTGCATCAACGAGCCCGAATACCTGGAGGTGCTCTATGCCGCGCAGCGCACGGGCCTTCGCTTCACGCCGATCAACTGGCATCTGACCGGCGAGGAGGCGGCCTACATCGTCGAGAACTGCGAAGCCAAGGCGTTCGTCTGCTCGGGCACTCTGGGTGACAAGGTCGTCGTCGCGGCGGCGGCGGGCGGGCCGGAACTCATCAAGTTCACCACGGGCGCCTACCTGCCCGGCTTCGAGATGTACAAGCTGGCCGTGGCCGCCGAGGACGGGTCCGACATAGAGGAGCCGGTCCTGGGCACCCAGATGCTCTACACCTCGGGGACGACGGGCCGACCCAAGGGCGTCCACCGCGACGGCGCAGCCGTCAGCGCGCTGGCCGCCGTCAACTTCTGCGGCTACGACGAGGACTACGAGACGAGCGTCGACGCGCACCTCCTCACCGGTCCGCTGTACCACGCCGCCCCGCTGGCCTTCTCGGTGGCCGTCCCGTTCGTCTACGGCGTGCCGCTGGTGATCATGGACCACTGGGATCCAGTGGAGGCGTTGCGGCTGATAGAGCAGCACGGGATCACCCACACGCACATGGTCCCGACGATGTTCCATCGCTTGTTGGCGCTACCCGCTGAGACGCGGAACGGCTTCGACACCTCGTCGCTGCGCTTCGTGATCCACGGGGCGGCTCCCTGCCCGGTGCCGATCAAGCAGCGGTTGATCGAGTGGCTGGGGCCGGTCGTGGTCGAGTACTACGCCGCCACCGAGGGCCTGGGCACCCTCGTCGACTCGGCGACCTGGCTGGCCAACTCCGGCACGGTCGGCCGTCCCATGGTCCCGGGCTTGGTCAAGGTGGCCGACGACGACGGCAACGACCTGCCGCCCGACGAGGTCGGGCTCGTCTTCCTGCAGGCGCCGGCCGCCACCAAGTTCAACTACTACGGCGACACCGAGAAGACGGCTGGGGCCTTCCGCGGCGACTACTTCACCTTGGGCGACATGGGGTACATGGACGCCGAGGGCTTCCTGTACCTCACGGACCGCACCGCCAACCTCATCATCTCGGGCGGGGTCAACATCTACCCGGCCGAGGTGGACGCCGTGCTGCTCGAACACCCCGCCGTTGGCGACGTGGCCACCATCGGCGTCCCCGACGACGAATGGGGTGAGGCCGTGAAGGCGGTCGTGCAGCCGGCCGAGGGCGTGGCGGGCACGGACGAACTGGCGGAGGAGCTCATGACCTTCTGCCGGGACCACCTGGCCCACTTCAAGTGCCCCCGCACCGTCGACTTCGTGGCGGAGCTGCCGCGGGAGGATACTGGGAAGATCTTCAAGAGAAAGCTGCGCGAGCAGTACCGGGCGGCGTCGAAGCCGGCCTGAGCCAACGAGCTGAGAACACCAGGCAGTACAAACCAAAGGAGCTGAACAACGTGGGTATCTGTGACGGACGGGTCGTCGTCATCACCGGGGCAGGCCGGGGCATCGGGCGGGAGCACGCCCTCGAGTTCGCCAGCCAGGGCGCCAAGTTGGTCATCAACGACCTCGGTGCCGAGGTGGACGGGTCCGGCTCCTCGGACGGGCCCGCCGGGCAGGTGGTCGACGAGGTGCGCGCCATGGGCGGCGAGGCGGTCGCCAATGGCGACGACGTCTCGGACTACGACGGCGCGGGCCGTCTGATCCAGACGGCGATCGACACCTTCGGGACCATCGACGTGCTCGTCAACAACGCCGGCATCCTGCGCGACCGCATGCTCGTCAACATGACCATCGACGAGTGGGACGCCGTCATCAAGGTGCACCTGCGCGGCACCTTCGCGCCCACGCGCCACGCCGTGGAGTACTGGCGCAACCGCACCAAGGCGGGCGAGACCAACGACGCCCGCATCATCAACACCACTTCGCCGTCGGGCATCTACGGCAACGTCGGCCAGACCAACTACGGCGCGGCCAAGGCCGGCATCGCCTCCTTCACGATCATCGCCGCCATGGAGCTCGAGCGCTACGGCGTCACCGTCAACGCCATCGCCCCGGCCGCGCTGACCCGCATGACCGAGAACCTGGGCGGGGGCTTCACGCCGACCGAGAAGAAGCCCGAGGAGTTCGACCCCTTCGACCCGGGCAACATCGCACCGATCGTCGTCTGGCTCGGCAGCCCCGAGTCGGCCGGCATCACCGGCCGCGTCTTCAACGTGCAGGGCGACCACCTCAGCGTGGCCGAGGGCTGGGTGGAAGGCCCCGCCGCCGACAAGGGCGACCGCTGGGACCCGGCCGAGCTCGGCACCATCGTGCCCGACCTGGTGGCCAAGGCGGCGGGCAACGCCAACATGGGCGGGAAGCGGAAGTAGCGTCGGTCCATGAGTTCTGCGACGCCTCCGGCGTCAGGGAGTTCTGCGACGCCTCCGGTACCGGGCCGGCAGGACATGGAGGCCGCCGTCCAGGTCATCCACGACAACGCGAACCGGCTCTTCCTGTGGGACTACGAGAGGGACCGGGGGCAGCTCGTCACGCTGTACAACAAGGCGATGGGGTCGCAGTGGAACAGCGTGACCGACCTCGACTGGTCCATCGAGGTCGACCCCGAGCGGCTCGTGGCCGAGCAGGACAGCCCGCTGCTGGCGGTGGCGCGGGTAGCCGGCACGTTGCCCGGCTCCCCCATGGCAACGTGGACCGACAAGGAGTACTCGGAACTCGGGATCGAGTTCTTCAAGGCGAGCCTGTCGCAATTCATGCACGGCGAGCAGGGCGCCATGATGACCGCGGCCAAGATCGTCGAGACCGTGCCGTGGATCGACGCCAAGTACTACGCGTCGACCCAGACCATGGACGAGGCCCGGCACACAGAGGTCTTCGCCAAGTATCTCCGCACGAAGTTGGGCGACGCCTACCCGATGAGTCCCTTCCTGAAGGAGCAGATCTGGTCGCTGCTCGAAGACTCACGGTGGGACATCGCGTACCTGGGGATGCAGATCGTCATTGAGTCGCTGGCGCTCGCCGCGTTCGGCGACATGCTGCGGCGCACGCAGGAGCCGCTGCTCAAGAAGCTGCTGCGTTACGTGATGTCGGACGAGGCGCGCCACGTCGCCTTCGGGGTGCTGACGCTGTCGGAGTTCTACCGCGAGCTCAGCGAACCCGAGCTGAAGGAACGCCAGGAATTCCTCGTCGACGCCACGCTCAACTCACGCTCCCGGGCCACGACGCCCGAGGTGTGGGAGCGCATGGGGACGACCGCCGAGGAGGTCCTCCCTTTCATCGTGCAGGCGGCGCAGAAGATGAAGGTCAATCCCGCCGGCGGCTTCGCCCGTGGCTTCTTCGCCAAGCTGGTGCCCAACGTGCGCAAGCTCGGCCTGCTCGACGCCAACGACGGCTACCTGCGCGAGCGCTGGGGCGCCGCCGGCCTGCTCGAGTTCGAGTTCGCCGACGACACCGGCTCGGACTACGCGTCGTACGACGCCGTGGCGGAAGACCGGGCAGCGGTCGCCGGGGGCGCCGGGGGCGCCGGGGAGTGAGCGCGGCACGCTCGGCGATCGGGCGCGTGCGGGCCATCTGCCTGGCACTGCCCGAGGCCGAGGAGCGCCCGTTCGGCGGTCACACCGCCCCGGCCTTCCGGGTGCGGGACAAGCTCTTCGTGATGACGAGCGAGGACGGCACCTCCATGACCATGAAGGCCCCACGCGGCGCCCAGCAGGTGCTGGTGGCCTCCGAGCCGGAGCGCTTCTTCGTCCCGAAGTACGTCGGGCCCAAAGGGTGGGTCGGGGTGTGGCTCAACGTGCGGTCGGCCCCCGACTGGGACGAGATGGCCGAGATGATCGCGGAGAGCTACTGCCTCACCGCACCGAAGCGGCTGGCGGCGTTGGTCGCACCGTCGCCCGATTGACGTTCCGGCCGGAGCGCGTGTGCGGCGCCCAGGTCAGTGGGCGGGGTCGAGGCCGTTGAGCGTGGCCTCCATGTGCTCGGTGTAGTGGACGCCGCCCTGCGTCACGCCCACCGATTCACGCTCCTGCACGATCAGACCGCTGCTGGGGACGATCCAGTAATCGGTCGGATTCGTCCCGTTCTCGGCACCGTTGAACGTGAGGGTGATGCGGGCGTGCGTGACCGGGACCTTCTGACCGCCGACGGTCAACGTCGATGGTCCCAAGGCCTGGCCCACCAGTCCGATCCTCTCCGCCGGACTGTCCTGTGAGCAGGTGGCGGCCCAACGCGTCCCGGACGTCGCGCCCGGTGGCAGCAGGTACGCCAGCGAGGGGCACTCGATCGTCGACGAGGTTGTCGAGCCCGCGATGGACTCGTCGGTCACCAACTTGGGAATGGTCAGCGCTCCGTTGGGCGCGTTGCACACGGTCGTCATCTCGGTGTGCTGCGTGATCGGGACCCAACTGACGGTGGCGCACCGCCCGTCGTTGACGATCATCGACGTGCTCGCCGGGAAGGACCGCGCCACCCCGACGAGGCTGAGGCTCTCGCCCCCGGTGGTGCGGTAGGAGTAGACCCCGGGGGCGGGCAACCGGTTGCGCAGGGCCTCCAGTACCTTGCCGGTCTGCTTCGTGCGGTACATGCGCAGCGCCTCGCGCAGGCCGACCGGAGACGACACCGTCCGGAAGACCAGGGCCCAGGCCGTCCCGCCGGCGCAACTGACCATGATCAGGGCCAAGGCCATCACAGACAGGAACCGGTGCTGCTGCACCCAGTGCCAGAAGAACACGGGTGAATCCTACCCGGCGTCGGTTCGCCCAACCGAGACCTGGTCAGGCAGGGTCTGGACCGTCGGGTGGGATGTCAGGCCGGGTCAGGCCGGGTCGGCCACCCAGTTGCCGTGGAAGCCCGCCGGCACCCTTTGAGGCAGCTCGATGACGGCTTCCGGCTCGCCGCTCAGATCGTCAGCGTTGAGGATGTGCAGGGCCGACGTGTCGGTCTCGGCCGAGTGCACCAGCAGGAGGAGCCAGCCGTCCGATTCACCGGCACCCTCCTGGCGGGGCACGAAGACCGCCTCACCCAGACTCGTCCCCCGGCCGAAGGAGCGCGCTTCGCTCGTTCCGCGGTCGAAGTCGTGGCGGAGCAGCACCGACTCGGTGCCGAGGATGTCGTCCGGCTCACCCACCGCGACGGCGTGGCCGTACCGATGGCGCAATCCGACGAGACGTTCGTCGATGCGAGGGAACTCCTGGCCGCGGTCGTCGAGCCGCTCCTCCTTGACCGCGCCGCCGTGGCCGTCCAGGTGCCAGCGCTCCAGGGTGGGCGACCCTTCGGAGGGGCCGAGGTGCTTGGTGCGGAACATGGACGGATGGCGCACCACGTCGAGCACGACCCCGTCCCCGTCGGGGTCGTCGTAGGCGTTCATCGGATGGAACACGTAGCAGGGCTCCACGTCGTGCCAGACGACGTCGGTGGATGCACCGTCCCGCGGCAGCAGGCCGACGCGGGAGTGGTACCCCTCCTCCCAGCGGTACGGGAACGTCGCGCCTTTGGCGGCGGCGTCCATGCTGAACGTGACAGGCAGGTCGAGCAGGGCGACGAAGCGCTGGGTGATGGCGCAGTCGTGCAGGCTCACCGGGCCGCCCATGGTGACGCGCCGGCTGCTGCGCACCCTGGCATCGGCGTCGATGACGGTCACCTCGACGTCATTGCCCCATCCGAAGAAGTAGGACACGGCATAGAGCTCGCCCGTCAGCGGATCACGCTTCGGGTGCGCGGTGTAGCCGCCTTCGAGGGTGCCGCCGAAATCGCAGGGGCCGATCGTCTCGAGCTCGCTGCTCAGCTCGTAGGGGCGAGCGCCGGCCTCGACGATGGCGAAGGTGCGGCCGGCATGACCGATCACATTGGTGTTGGGAGCGAAGTCCATGCCTGCGTGCACCGCGCCCGGGCGGGGCTCCTCGCCCAGGGCCCGCGCCACCTCGGCTGAACGCACCCAGCGGTTGCGATACCACTCGGCCCGGCCGCCGCGCAGCCGGATCCCGTGCACCATGCCGTCCCCGGTGAACCAGTGGTAGGTGGAGTGCTCGGGGGCGGTGGCGGGATTGGGCCCGTTGCGGAGGTACCGCCCCGAGAGCGCCTCAGGCAGGCGGCCGGTGACCGGGAGGTCAGTTGCCGTCACCTCTTCCAGCACGGGCGCGTAGTTGCCCTCCAGGTACGGATTGGCGGTGGCTGTCACGAGATGCCCCTTCCTCGGGCCAGAACGGCGGTTCCAACCTAGGCACGATCCACCTGCTGAACAACCGGTGACGAAATCACCGCCGGGCGCCAAACCTCCCTCCCATCCCGGCAGCGCGCTAAGGTTCCTCCCCGAGGGCACCACCATCACAAGTTTGGAAATCCCTCTAGCTCGCAAGAGCTACCGGCCATGACCCCCGCGACATGGGGTCAAATCTGGCCAGGAGAGGAGTGGATTTTCAATGGCAACTGGTTCCGTGAAGTGGTTTAACGGTGAGAAGGGCTTCGGCTTCATCACTCAGGACGGTGGGGGCCCCGACGTTTTCGTGCACTTCAGCGCGATCAGCGGTACGGGCTACCGCAATCTCGAAGAAGGACAGAAGGTCGAGTTCGAGACCAACCAAGGTCCGAAGGGCCTTCAGGCCGCGAACGTGCGCGCCATCTAGCGCCGAACGCACTGCAGCACGACAGAACCCCGTCTCCTTAGGAGGCGGGGTTCTGTTAATTCCAGACGTGCTACCAGTAGGGCCGCGACTGCTGCGTGGTGACCGCCAGCACGTCGTCGGCGTACTCCTTGCGGCACACGACGAGGTCGGGCAGCCAGGCGTCGGGGTCGCCGTAACGGAGCGGGTCCCCGTTCAGCCGGCTGGCGTGCAGCCCGCTGGCGGTGGCGACGGCAACCGGGGCGCACGAGTCCCACTCGTACTGGCCGCCGGCGTGGACGTAGACCTCGGCCGCACCGAGGATGACGGCCGCGATCTTGGCGCCGGCCGAGCCCATGGGGACCATGACCCCGCCGATCGCTTCGGTCACCTCGTAGGCCACATCGGGCGGGCGGCTGCGGGAGACCACGACCCGGGGCGGCTCGCCCGTGGGCGGGCGCAGCACCGGCGGCTCGCCCGTGCCCAGCACGAGGTCGAGCGCAGGCAGGGCGACGGCTCCGACGACGGCGATGCCGCCCACCGCCATGGCCACGTGCACGGCCCAGTCGCTCCGCCCGGGCTGGCGGAACTCGCGGGTGCCGTCCAGCGGATCGATGATCCAGAGGCGGCCCGTCCCTGCGACATGCTCGAGGCCCTCCTCGGACCGCACGTCGTCCTGGGGGTAGAGCCTGTTGATCTCGGCCACGAGGAGTTGGTGGGCCATGCGGTCACCTGCGGCGCCGAGGTCGCGCTGGGAAGGCGGGTCGGCACGCAACTCGAGCAGCGCCCGACCGGCCATGGCGGCCAGCGTGGCCGCGTCGCGATGCTCGCCAGCAAGGTCCTCGGACATCCCCCCTGTCTAGACCAAGCGACGGTCAGTGGCCCATCTGGTCAGCTCATGACGGGTCGAGAGCTGGAGCTTGCGCAGGACCGACGAGACGTGTGACTCGACCGTCTTGGCCGAGATACCGAGGTCGCGGGCCACCTCCTTGTACGTGTAGCCGCGAGCGATCAGGCGCAGGACCTCGCGCTCACGGGGCGACAGCTGGTCGAGCTCGGGATCGAGTCCCGGTGTCGGCGCGTTGCCGTGCGCGAACGCGTCGAGCACGAAGCCGGCCAGGCGCGGCGAGAACACCGCGTCCCCGGCTGCGACCCGGTAGACGGCCTGCAGGAGCTCGGGCCCCGAAATCGTCTTCGTGATGTAGCCGCGCGCTCCGGCCCGGATGACGTCGATGACGTCCTCGGGGGCGTCGGAGACCGACAGGGCGAGGAACTGCACCTCGGGGTGATGCGGGAGGACACCACCGAGGACGGCATGCCCGCCGCCGCCTGGGAGGTGGACGTCGAGCAGCACCACGTCGGGAAGGCGTTCGCTGATGAGCTCGACGGCGGCCGCGGCCTCGTCGGCCTCACCCACGACCTCGACGGCGTCGCCCAGCTCGGCCCGCACGCCGGCCCGGAAGACAGCGTGGTCCTCGACCAGGAAGATGCGCGGACGCCCGCGGGGCGCCGCCTGCGCCGCTGCCGCTCCGGCGTCCGTCACTTGACCTTCTCCCGGCGGGGCATCGACAGCTGCACCTCGGCCCCCTCCCCCGGTGCCGAACGGACGACGGCCGATCCGCCGAAGCGAGTCACCCGGGCCCGTATCGACTGGGCGATGCCCTGCCGGTCCTCGGGCACCGCCTCGGGATCGAAGCCTCGGCCCCGGTCCCGCACGTAGAGCATGACCGTGTCCGTCTCGACTTCCGCGTAGACGCTCACCTGATCCGCCCCCGACCACTTGGCCGCATTGACGGTGGCCTCCCGGGCGGCATCGAGCAGGGCGCGCAGCGCCTCATCCAGGGGGCAGTCCCCCACCAGCACGACCTGCACGGCGATGCCGTGGTCGGCCTCCACCTGGCGCTGCAGCAGGCCGACGCCCTCGGCCAGCATGGTGGCGTCGTCTCCGATGGCGCCGGGAGGGCGGCCCTCGAACAGCCAGGCGCGCAGCTCGCGCTCCTGGGCCCGGGCCAGGCGCACGACATGCTGCGGATCATCGGACGAGCGCTGAATGAGCGCCAGGGTCTGGAGCACCGAGTCGTGGACGTGCGCCGCCATCTGGGCCCGCTCCTCGGCCAGCGCACGGGCCTGGCGCTCGGCGATGAGGTCTCGCACCAGGCTGAGCCACCACGGGCCGAAGATCACGACGCTCGCCGCAATGACGAGGAAGGCACCGCCCACGGGCCGCAGCGCCGCCACGGTGTTGTGACCCTCGACCAGCACGGCGATGCCGACGGCGCCGATGAGCACGCCGACGACGATGCGGGCGATCAGCCAACGGCGACCCATGCCGTGGGTATCCGTCCCGAACAGGGGCACGACGTCGTGGTCGATGAACGCCTTCTCCGACTCGCCCGCATTGCGCCAGATGAGGACGATCACCCCGACGGCCAGGAAGGTCGGCCAGCCCAGGAACCCGATGAACGGGACGTGGAGCGAGGCCGTGATGAACTGCACCGCGATCATCAGGGGGATCAGGATGGCGGCGATCGTCCGGATCCCCCGACGGTCGTTGATGGCCCGGGAGTAGATGTTGCCGGGCTCCCCCTCCATCGGGATGAGCAGCCATGCCATGGCGTAGACGAAGATCATCACGCCGCTGGCGATGCCGAGCAGGACGAAGCCGATGCGCACCCACATGGCGTCGATCCCCGTCTCCCGCGAGACGGCGCCGCAGACCCCGCCCAGCACGCGGTTGTCCGGGCTGCGTCGGAGGGAGCGCAGCTTCCCTCCGACGTGATGGTGGTGGTGCCGGTGCTGGCGCCACTCGGACCAGTGCCCCTGCCGATCGTGGGACCACGACGTCCGGTGGCGGCGCCCGTCGCCCCAGGCGTCCCACGGCGGCGCGCCGTTGCCTTCGCGGCCTTCGAGGCCCTGGGGGCTTTCGGGATCCTCGGCGCCCTCGGGCGCGGCCCGCGACACCTCAGTCGGGCGGCCACCGTCGGTGAGCGGACGCGTACCGGGATCGGGTGCCTCTGCGATCCCTCGATGATCGCGCCGAGTCGACCCCGAGGGCTATCGGGGACATCCCTGAGAGCTCAGGGTGGCACTCAGGGTCCGACCAGGGAATTGCCGGATTCACAGGGGCGTGACCCGCCTGCAGGCTGGACCCATGACCTCCGCACCCGAAGAGACACCGGCCCACTCAGGCACCACCGGCACGCCTGGGGCACCTGGCGCCGGCACCGCCACGAGCACCGAGCAGCCCGCTCCACCCCCGTCGGCCGCCTCGGACCCCACCGGCCCCGCCGGCCCCGCCGGCCCCTACGGCGAGCAGCGCCTCCACCGAGGGGGCCGGGGCCGCATGCTGGCCGGTGTCGCCGGCGGCCTGGCCGACTACTTCGACGTCGACCCCACCATCGTCCGGATCGGCTTCGTCGCCCTGGCCTTCCTGGGAGGGCTCGCGGTGCCCCTTTACGTGGCCGGCTGGCTCCTCATCCCCGACGAGGACACCGACCTTTCGGTGGCCGAGGAGCTGCTGGCCCGCGAGCGGGCCCACGGCGCCTTCTGAGCTGCTCGCCTCCAGACCGCAGACCGACAAACCGAACACCGACAAACCGAACACCGACAGACCGAACACCGAGACAGAAGGAGAACAGACCGATGCGCTACCGCTGGGATCCGGCCTACCCGACGGGCCGCCGGGACTCGCAGCCCTATGACGCCTCCATGCGTGCCTCGGACGACGAGCGCAACGCCGTGGCGGACAAGCTCTCCCGCCACTACGCCGAGGGCCGGCTCGATGAGGTCGAGTTCAAGAGCCGCCTCGATACCGCCATGTCCGCCACCACACGAGGCGACCTCAACGGTCTCTTCGACGACCTGCCCCGGTTCGCCGCCGACCCGCCGCCCCCGCCGCCGCGGCACCGCCGGATCCTGCCCTGGGTCCTGATCGTGGTCCTGGTAGCGATCGCCGCCGGTGCGACCATGCCCTTCTACCCGCTGTATCACGTGCCGTGGTTCCTGTTCGCCGTCGTCGCCTTCTTCCTGTGGCGGCGGGCCGGCGGGCACCGCCACTCGCACGACCGCCACTCGCACCACCGCCACTCGCACGACCGCCACGAGGCGGGGCATCCCAGCTCCGTCATGGACCACTGAGCGGCCGGCGTGGACATCGACACCGCTCACCACAGGCGCGTCGCCGGCGGCCGGGAGCCCGACACCCTGGGCACCCTGGAGCTCTTCGTCGGCCTCTCCGAGGGTGACATCGAGGAGATCGCCACGTTGTGCACCGTCTCGACGGCCCATCCCGGGCAGGTGATCCAGGCCCAGGACGTGCCGGTCCGGCTGTGGCACGTCATCACGGGCGGCCACGCGGTCGTCCAACGTGACGCCACGCCGATCGGGCTGCTCGGACGGGGGGACTCCTGGTCGGAGCACTCGATCCTCAACCAGGTGCGCTCGTCCATCGCCATCGTGGCGCTGTCACCCCTGACGCTCCTCACCATGAGTCAGCGAAATTTTTTCCAGATCCCGGAACGCCATCCGGTCCTGGCCGGCCGGCTGGTGGCGCGTTCGGCCTGCTCAGTCGACCGGCTGGCCCTTCCGGTATTCAATGCCCTGGCCCATCTGGCCGATACCAAGTGCACCGGAGGGCGCGCAGGAGACCAGTACGATTGAGCCGTTCCCCCCCCCTGACGCCGGCAGGTGGCCGCGTCGAACATTTCTGAGGAGATTCCCGTAATGCGCACCCTGGCTACGTGGTGTGTCCGTCATCGCCGCATCGTGGTCCTGTCCTGGATCCTCGTGCTCGTCGTCTCGATCTTCACCGTGTCGGCCGTTGGCAGCAACTACTCGAACAACTTCAGCTTTCCTCACACGCAGTCCTTCGACGCCATCAACCTGCTCAAGTCGGTCGCGCCCTCCCACTCCGGCGACACCGAGCAGGTCGTCTTCGGCACCACCGACGGCGCCAAGCTGACGGACACCGATGTTGGGCAGCGCATCAACACCATGGTGGACAAGATCAACGCGCTGCCCAACGTCACACAGGTCACCAGCCCCTACGACGAGGAGGGGAATCTCGTCGACCCGACGGGACCCAACATCAGCAAGGACCAGACCGTCGGATTCTTCCAGGTCAACTTCGACAAACAGACGCAGAACATCTCGAACACCGAGGCCAAACACTTTGTCAATGCCGTGACCAACACGTCGGGTCACGGTTTGACTGCCGCGGTCACCGGCCCGCTGGCGGAGCAGGCCAACAATCAGTCGTTCAGCAGCACGCTCCTGGGCGTGGTCCTGGCGTTGATCGTGTTGCTGCTGGTGTTCGGGTCGTTCTTCGCCGCCATCCTGCCGCTCCTCTCGGCGCTGCTCGCGCTGGGCACGGCCATCGGCCTCATCGGCGTGCTGAGCAATGCCCTCGGCATGCCCTCCATCTCCCCGGAGCTGACGCTCCTCATCGGACTTGGGGTGGGCGTCGACTACGCCCTCTTCATCGTGACGCGACATCGGCAAGGCCTGGTGGCCGGTCGAGACGTCGAATCGTCCATCATCAACGCCGTCAACACCTCGGGACGCGCCGTGCTCTTCGCCGGCATCATCGTGTGCATCGCGTTGCTGGGCATGTTCGCCCTCGGGGTGAGCTTCCTGTACGGCCTGGCTGTGGCCGCCGCCATCGGCGTGGCTCTCACCATGGTGGCGGCCCTGACGCTCCTGCCGGCCATGTTGGGCTTCATCGGGCCCAAGGTGATGAGCCGCAAGCAGAAGCGGAACCTGGCCGAGAACGGCCCTCGGGTTGTCGGCTCAGACAGCAAGGGCTTCTGGCCGAACTGGGCGGACCGCGTCCAGAAGCACCCGGTCCTCTCCGGAGGTGTCGCACTGATCATCATCGTTGCCATCGCCCTGCCCTTCTTCTCGCTGCAGCTGGGCTCGGCCGACCAGGGCACCGACCCGTCCGGCACCCCGACGAGGGTCGCCTTCGACATGCTCTCGAAGGGGTTCGGCCCGGGCTTCACGGGGCCGCTCGAGCTGGTGACCGTGGTGCCGCAGAATCCTGACCCCGCCCTGGAGAAAGTCGTGGCCGCCGTCGCCCAACAGCCGGGCGTCGTCCAGAGCACGCCTCCCACTACGCAGTACATCCCGAACAAGACGGGCGACGGCTATGTGGCGTTGACCACGGTCTATCCGACCACTTCCCCCCAGGCCGCCGCCACCACCGACCTGGTGAATCATCTCCGGGACACCACCGTGCCGCAGGCGGTCGGACATTCGGGATTGAATGTCCTCGTCGCCGGGACGACCGCGCTCTATATCGACTTCGCGAACGTGCTGAGCTCGAAGTTACCGTTGTTCATCGGCCTGGTCGTGATCCTGTCGTTCCTGTTGCTGATGACGGTCTTCCGCAGCATCGTGATCCCGCTCACCGCGGCGGTCATGAACCTGCTGTCCATCGGTGCCGCGCTCGGCATGCTGGTCGCCGTCTTCCAGTGGGGCGATCTGGGCTCCATCATCGGATTGCAAGGCACGAGCCCGGTGGAGGATTTCCTCCCCGTGATGCTCTTCGCCATCCTCTTCGGACTGTCAATGGACTACCAGGTCTTCCTCGTGTCACGCATGCACGAGGAGTACATCAAGTCGGGCGGCGACAACCGCATCGCAGTACGCAACGGCCTGGCCGCCACGGGCAAGACCATCACGGCGGCCGCCCTCATCATGATCCTGGTCTTCGGGTCGTTCATCCTGGGCGGCAACCGGGTCATCAAGGAGTTCGGCATCGGCCTCGCCGGTGGCGTGCTGGTCGACGCACTCCTCATCCGGATGGCGATCGTGCCCTCGATCATGATGCTGTTCGGCAAGGCCAACTGGTGGTTCCCGTCCTGGCTGGACCGGATACTGCCCAAGCTGTCTGTGGACGCTGACGACCTGGCCGCCACGGCAATGCCGGAGGACCCCGGTCCAGAGCCGCAACCGGAGCTGGCCGGGACCCTCAAGTAGCGGGCGGCAGCTACCAGGCGTAGTCCTCGGGTGAGGTCTTGTGGCCGGGGAACAGCTCATCGAGGCGGGTCAGCACCTTGTCGTCGAGCGTGACGTCGACGGCGTGCACCGCTGAGTCGAGGTGTTCCCGTGTCCGGGGTCCCACGATGGGCCCGGTGACCGCCGGCCGCGTCAGCAACCAGGCCAGACCGACGGCACCCGGCTCCTCACCGATCTCGTCGCACAGGTCCTCGTAGGCCTCGAGCTGCGGGCGCTTGGCCTCCATCGTGCGCTTGAGGTGATCACCGTAGCGGCGGCTGCCGTCGCGCTCCTTGCGCACCACGCCACCGAGGAGCCCGCTGGCCAGCGGCGACCATGGGATCACCCCGAGTCCGTAGTCCTCGGCCGCCGGCAACACCTCGAGCTCGATCTGGCGCGTCAACAGGTTGTAGTGCGACTGCTCGCTGACAAGACCCATGAAGTTGCGACGCTTGGCCGCCTCCTGCGCCTTGGCGATGTGCCAGCCGCCGAAGTTCGACGAGCCGACGTACAGGATCTTGCCCTGGGCCCGCAGCACCTCCATGGCCTCCCAGATTTCGTCCCAACCCGTGCCGCGGTCGATGTGGTGCATCTGGTAGAGGTCGATGTAGTCGGTCTGCAACCGCTTGAGGCTGGCGTCACACGCCCGCCGGATGTTGAGCGCCGAGAGCCGGCCCTCGTTCGGCCACTCCCCCATGTCGCCGTAGAGCTTGGTGGCCATGACCACCTTCTCGCGCCGGCCACCGCCCTGGGCGAACCAGCGGCCGACGATCTCCTCGGTGGCGCCACGCCCCTTGGAGCGGCCGTAGACGTTGGCCGAGTCGAAAAAG
>DATBAO010000041.1:0-37764 GCA_036271495.1 Acidimicrobiales bacterium | reverse complement strand
CAGCGGGCCTTGGCCCGGGCCGTGACCGGGCTGGTGCACGGCGACGCGGAGGTGGCCAAGTGCGAGGAAGCCTCCGCCGCGCTCTTCGGCGAGGAGATCGCCGGGCTCAGCGAGGAGATGCTGCTGGCGGTCACCGAGGATGCGCCCAGCACGGACGTCCCCCGGGCTGAGTTGCTCGACGCGCTCACCCTGACCGACCTTCTCGAGCGCACCGGCGTGGTCAAGTCCAAGAAGGAGGCACGCCGGACGGTCGAGCAGGGCGGGGCCTACGTCAACAACGTCCGCCAGACCGATGACGCGCGCACGATGGCGGCCGAGGACCTCCTGCACGGTCGCTACCTCGTGTTGCGCAAGGGACGCAAAGACGTCCACATCGTCAAGGCCGTATGAAGCGCCGTTCCCTCGTCCCCTCTCTCGTGCTCGTGACCGCCTGCGCCCTCGCCCTCACCTCGTGTGCCGGCGCCGATCAGCAGGGTTCCGCCGCGCACCGCATGTCGGTCTGGACGAGTGGGACCACGCTCGGCGAGGACATCGGCACCCTGATCGCCGACAACGCCCGGGTGCCCAAGGACGTGCTCAACGGGACCGGCGCCGTGCACGCGGCCTGCGGCACGCTCCTCACCGACGCGGAGATGGCCAACACCAACCTGCCCTCGCCCGACCCGGACGTCACGACCCTGCTGACGAAGGCCTACGGGCTCGAGGGCACGGCGGCCAACCAGTGCTACGACGCCGGCGCCACCAACAAGATGCTCCTGGCCCAGTCCGCCCGCAACGCCATCAAGGCGGAGGCGCTCTACCAGCAGGCCCTGCAGCGCATCCGGCAGATTGACGGCCGCACCGTGTCCACGACGACGACCACCGACAACGCGTCGGGGAGCATCTTCGGATGACCGGCGCTCCCGACCCACCGGCCGACGAGACCGCCGACGAGCGCGATCGCCACCGGCGCCGTGTCCTGTGGGCGCTCCCCACCGGGCTCTACCTGATCGGGAGCCGCCAGGGCGACGACCTCAACCTCATGACGGCGAACCTCGTGGTCCAGGTCTGCATGGAGCCCAAGCTCGTCGGCGTGGCACTCGAACACGAGTCGGTCACGGCCGGCCTCGTGCAGGCCGGGGGAGGGTTCACCCTGTCGCTCCTCGCCCGCACCGACCGTGATGTCGTGCGTCGGTTCGTGAAGCCGGTCACGGAGGTGACGCGCGCCCCTGACGGGGCTGTCCTCGCCCTGTCGGGCCAACCGGTGGCGGAGGTCGGACCGGATCGCCGCCCCGTGCTGGCGTCCGCCGCCGGCTACCTCGACTGCCGGCTGACCAGCGCGCTGGCGCTCGGGAGCCACACGTTCTGCATCGGCGAGGTCATGGAGGTGAGCGGTGAGCCCACGGAGGTGCTGCGGATGGAGGACACCCGCATGCACTACGGCGGCTAACCCTCGGGTTCCGCTCCTGCCGGTGGCGGCCGCAGGTCGACGCGCAAGGTCAAAATGCCGTCGACCAGCTCAATCTCGGCGTCGCCGATCATGGCGAAGTCCGAGAAATCCCGCTGGGCCTGCTCGCGGAAACGCTGCCGCTCGGGTCCCTCAATCGGTGGCATGCCCCGCGTGCGGACCGCCTCGGCCCGCGCCCGGAACCGGGCCACCATCTCTTGCGGGTCGAACCCGGGCATGACGGTCAGCGTAGAGGGTGCGCCGGCCGGCGAGCGACAACATGTAAGGGCCGGCCACCCGTCGACGATGCGGGACAAATGAGACGGTCCTCGCCGCTCCCGACGGTCCTGACCTGCGCCAGGTGGGCAGGCCGCCCGAAACCACTACAATGGATCGGCGGTCAAAGGGCCCGTTCGGTCCTGCCGCAAGAGGGGCGGGACGCAAGATGCGGTTCCGGGTGTGACAAGGAGTTCTCGTGAAAAAAGGACGCCATCGGCGCTTCGAGGAAGCGCGCAGTCTGAAGCGGTCGTCGACGGAGTCGACGGGACGGTGTGCGGAGTGTGGGGCTGAGCCCGACGATGTCCACGCGACCTGGTGCCTGGCCGAAGAGGACAAGTACGACCGCATCCTCGGATCGATGCCCACCAGCGCCGTCTCGGACGACGACCCCCTGAACGACTGAGGTCCTGACCGGCCGTGGCCGGACGACGCTCAGCCGGGTGAAGAATCTGCAGCGGCGGCTCCGTTGCCGCGGCTGCGCACCGCCGGATGGGGGAGTGCCACTCCCTTGGTGCGCAGGCGGTCGCGCTCCTCGACCAGCTCCACGAAGTGGTCATAGGCCTTGGTCCCCACCATCGCGGTGAGCTCGGGCTGCATCTCCCGGTAGACGGGCTTGGTGCCGACGAACGCCTCGGGTGACTCGGTGCACCACCAGTGGAACTCGCGCCCGCCCTTGCCCCAGTGGCGGCGGTCCCACTGCCGGATGACCGAGGTCACGTGCCCTTCGTCGTCATCGACCGCGTCTTCGCGGCGCAGCGGGAGCTGCCAGCAGACCTCGGGCTTCAGCGTCATGTGGTCGACCCCGCGGTTGGCTGCCGCGATGTGGAAGGCGCACCCGACGCCTCCGGGGAAGTCCGGCTTGTTGAGGAAGATGCAGGCGTCGTCGACGAGGCGCGTCACGGTCTCGCCGGTCTTGTTCACATGGATGACGTTCTTCTTGGTCCCGTGGTTCTGCCATTCTTCCGCCGTCAGCGTGGCCGCTGCCTTCTCGACCCGGCGGGCGTCCTTCTTGTTGACCAGGTGGGCGCCGTAGCTGCAGCAGCCCTGCACCAGTTCGGGCGCGGGACCGGTGAGCACCCCCTGGCATCCGTTGCCGAAGATGCAGGTCCAGTTACTCGTCAAGAAGGTGGCGTCGAAGACCCACGTCCGCTCCTCCTCGTCGTCCTCGAAGCTGATCCACTCGTGCGCGTCGGTCGGTGTGATGGCCACGGCCAGGCACGTTACTGCGTGCACCTCCGAGCGAGGCAAGACGCCGTCGGCAGCAGAAGATGAGACGAGGGTCTGCGGCCCGGGCCCGAACCCCTTGGCGAAAGGTTCGGTGCCCGGACCCGACCTCGACGTGCGTCGAACGTTCGGCCCCGGCGATCTCTTTGTATCGCGCCCGCCGATGGCCGTCACCCCCGCCGGGCAAGGTAGCCGGATTCGAACGCGCGTTCCACGGAGAATGGTGCCTGGTGCCCCCGAGCGGCCCCGGGGGCCGCCCCGCAGGCACCAGGCCGTAGACTGTCCCTATGGCCACGACCACCGACGATCTCCAGACGACGACCACCCCTGTCGTCACACTGACCCCCGAGGCGCACAAGATTGTGCAGGACGCCATCGCGCAGGAACCGGATCCGGCCAGCCTGGCCCTCTGGCTCGAGGTGCGGGGCGTCCAGGCGGGCTCCTTCATCTACGACCTCTACTTCCAGGCGTTCTCCGACGCCGACGAGGGCGATGTGCGCCACGCCCAGGACGGGCTCGACATCATCATCCCGTCGGACAGCGTCGATCGCCTCCGGGGCGCCCGCCTCGAGTGGTCCGAGGCCGATGGTGGCGGACTGGTCCTGGTCAACCCGAATTCGCCCACGGTCGAAGAGGCCTCGCCGGGCGTCCCGCCCGAAATCCTGGCCAAGGGGATCACCAGCCCGCTCGCCCTGCGGGTCGTGGCCGTGCTGGAGCAGGCGGTCAATCCGTCCATCGCCAGCCACGGCGGGCGGGCCGACCTGGTCGCGCTCGACGACGCGGACGGCAGCGCCTACCTGCGGCTGTCCGGCGGTTGCCAGGGTTGCGCCATGTCGCAGATGACGCTCCGCCAGGGCATCGAGACCACGCTGCTCGAAGAGGTGCCCGAGCTCACCCGCGTGCTCGACGTGACCGATCACGGCAGCGGCGAGAACCCCTTCTACGAATAGGGGCCTCACCCCGGGTGGAGGACGACCTCCGAGGGGCGTTCGAGGCTCCGGGACGGCCATGGCCGTCCGGTAGCGTGGCCGTGTGCTGCGCTTTCTGACCGCCGGAGAGTCCCATGGTCGCGCCCTGGTCGTGATCGTCGAGGGTCTGCCCGCGGGGCTGCCCGTGGAAGCCTCCGACATCGGCTTGGAGCTGGCCCGCCGCCGGCTGGGCTACGGGCGCGGTCCGCGCATGCGCTTCGAGGCGGACGAGATCTCCCTGGTGGGCGGCATCAGGCACGGCCGCACGCTCGGTTCGCCGGTGGCCATCGAGATCGCCAACACCGAATGGCCGAAGTGGACCGAAGAGATGTCGCCGGAGCCCGGCGCCCCCACCAAGGTGCTGACGCAGCCCCGTCCGGGGCACGCGGACCTGCCGGGCATGCTCAAGTACGGCTTCGAGGACGCCCGCGACGTACTGGAGCGGGCGTCGGCCCGCGAGACGGCGGCCCGCGTGGCCGCCGGGACCCTGGCCAAGTTGCTCCTCACCCACCTCGGCGTCTCCATCGTGAGCCACATCGTGGCCCTGGGCGAAGCCGCCACGAGCCCTGACTCGGCCCGGCCGGGCCCGGGCGATCTGCAGGCGGTCGACGACAGCGCCGTACGCTGTTTCGACGCCACAGGGGAGGAGGCCATGGTCGCAGCGGTGAAGGCGGCGTCCAAGGTCGGCGACTCGCTGGGCGGTATCGCCGAGGTCCTGGCCTACGGCGTCCCGGTCGGCTTGGGCAGCCACGTGCACTGGGACCGCAAGCTCGACGCCAACCTGGCCCAGGCCCTCATGTCGATCCAGGCGGTCAAGGCCGTCGAAATCGGGGACGGGTGGGACAACGCGGCGCGCCGGGGATCCGATGCGCACGACGCCATCCTCTACGACGAGGCCGAGGGGTATGTCCGTCCCACCGACAGGGCGGGCGGCATCGAGGGCGGCATCTCTAACGGCGCGCTGCTCGTGGCCCGGGTGGCCATGAAGCCGCTGGCGACCTTGAACCGGCCGGTCCTCCAGACGGTCGACGTCGTCACCAAGGAGTCGACGGTGAGCTTCCGCGAGCGCACGGACGTCACGGCCGTGCCCGCCATGGGTGTCGTGGCCGAGTCGATGACGGCGCTCGTGCTGGCCACCGAGGCCCTGCGCAAGTTCGGGGGCGACTCGCTGGCGGAGGTCGTGCGCAACCGCGACGGCTTCGTGGCCTCGCTCGGCACGACACCGTCGTCCGCTGTGGGACGCCTGTCGACCGACGCCGGGCCGGACAGCGCCGCCGGATGACCCCCCGCATCCTGCTCGTCGGGATGATGGGTGCCGGCAAGACGACGACGGGGCACCTCCTGGCCGAGCGCCTCGGCTGGGGGTACCGGGACTCCGACGCTGACGTCGCGGCCGTCACCGGTCTCACCGTGCCCGAATTGTTCGCCCGCGACGGTGAGGCCGCGTTCCGCCGGGCCGAGGCCGAGGTGCTGGCTTCCGCCTGTGCCGACCCCTCTCCCTCTGTCGTCTCCGTGGCCGGCGGCGCCGTGTTGAACGAGAACAACCGCCGGCTCATCGCGTCCAGCGGGTTCGTGGTCTGGTTGCGGGCCAAGCCCGAGACCCTGGCGGCGCGGGTGGGGGACGGCGCCGGGCGCCCGCTCCTCGGCGACGACCCGGCCGAGGCCGTGCTCCGCTTGAGCGAGGTGCGCGCCCCGCTCTACGCCGAGCTGGCCGACACCGTGCTCGATGTGGAAGGCCTCGACCCACCGACGGTGGTCAATCGCATCGTCGACGCCATGGACGCCGCGGCCGCCGCGGCCGCCGCGGCCGACGCACCGGGCCAGTCCCGGTAGAGGCGGGAAGGACGACACCAGTGCACGCCCTCTCCGTCGATCTGGCCGAGCGCTCCTACCCGGTGCTGGTCGGCCCCGGGGCGCGCCACGAGGTGGCGCGGTTCCTGCCTCCCACCGCCAAGGCGGCCGTGATCGTGACGCAGCAGGCCATCGAAGAGGCCGGTTGGCTGGAAGGACTGGACCCCGGCGTGCCGTTCGAGGTCTTCCGCATGCCCGACGGGGAAGGGGCCAAGACGCTCGCCACCGTGGAGGAGATCACGCGCGCCTTCGCGCGGTCCGGCCTGTCGCGGGCCGATGTCGTCATCGCGGTCGGCGGTGGCATCGTGACCGACGTGGCCGGCTTCGCCGCTGCGACCTACCACCGGGGCACCGCCTACCTGAACGTCGCCACCTCGCTGCTGGCGCAGGTCGACGCGGCCATCGGCGGCAAGACCGGGGTCAACTTGCCCGAGGGCAAGAACCTCGTGGGTGCCTTCTGGCAACCAAACGCCGTGCTGTGCGACACCGAGACCCTGACCTCGCTGCCGCCACGCGAGTGGGCCTGCGGCCGGGGCGAAATCGCCAAGTACGCGTTCTTGGGCGATGCCCCCACGGCGGACCAGCCGATCGAGGAGCAGGTGGCCCGCTGCGCCGGCATCAAGGCGGCGGTCGTGGCCGAGGACGAGCGCGAAGGCGGCCGTCGCATGATCCTCAACTACGGGCACACGCTCGGGCACGCGCTCGAGGGGGCGGCCCGGGCGGACCACCCGGACTGGGACCTGCGGCACGGCGAGGCGGTGGCCATCGGGATCCTGTTCGCCGCCCTCCTGGCCGAGCGCCTCGGGCGCATCTCCGCCGAGCGGGTCGACGAGCACCGCCGGATCGTCGGCAGCTTCGACCTCCCGACCGATCTGCCGCCGGGCGCCGAGGCGGCCGAGCTGGTCGCCTTCATGGGGCGGGACAAGAAGGCGCAGCAGGACCTGACCTTCGTCCTCGACGGGCCCGACGGCGTCGAGGCGGTCCGTGGCGTGGCGGTCGCCGACGTGGTCGCTACCCTGGCTGCCATGGGTGCGCGCACGTGAGCCTCGTCCTCCTCCTGTCGGGCCCCAACCTCAACCTGCTCGGAGAACGGGAGCCGGCGGTCTACGGCACCGACACCCTGGCCATGCACGTGGCCCGGGCCGAGGCCACGGCGGCTCGCCACGGCATCGAGCTCGAGCACCTGCAGACGAACCATGAGGGCGACCTCGTCGAGGCCGTGCACGCGGCACGGAGCCGGGCCGACGCGCTGGTCATCAACGCCGGCGCGCTGAGCCACACGTCGTGGTCGCTCCACGACGCCGTGGCCGCCTTCGAGGGTCCTGTCGTCGAGCTGCACCTCTCCAACCCCGCCGCCAGAGAGCCGTTCCGGCACACGTCGGTGCTCGCCCCGGTGGCTTCGGGCCTCATCGCCGGCTTCGGCGGGCTCGGCTACGAGCTTGCCGTCAGTGCCGCCGCCACACTCCTGAAGGGATCCTGAGTCATATGACGACCACCGCGCGTGCCAACCCGTACTCACCGGCCATGGCGACCCTGCCACCGATCACGGTCACGGGCCGCCTCGACCGCCTGCGCGCCGCGTTCGACGAGCACGCGGTCGATGCCCTCGTGGTCACCACGCTGGCCAACGTCCGCTACCTCACCGGGTTCTCGGGCTCGGCCGCCGTGCTGGTGATCACCAAGGACCAGTCGGTGCTCACCACCGACGGTCGCTACCGCACGCAGTCGTCCGAGCAGCTGCAGCAGGCCGGGGCCTCCGACGTCGAGGTCTGCATCGGCACGGGAGCCGAGCAGCGGGAGGCAGCCCGATCCGCGCTGACTGCCGCCGGCGCCGACTGCATCGGCCTCGAGGCGGGCAACATCACCTGGAGCGGACAGCGCGGCTGGGCCGACGTGGTGGGCGGCGACAAGCTCGTCGCCACCGCCAACGCCGTCGAGGTGCTGCGTGAGCGCAAGGACGCCGCCGAGCTCGCCCGCATGGAGCGTGCCGCGGCCATCGCCGACGCCGCGCTGTTCGAGGTGCTCCCTCTCATGAGCCAGGGGATCACCGAGGAGCACTTCGCCCTGGAGCTCGACACGGCCATGCGGCGAGGGGGAGCGGAGAGCACCGCCTTCGACACCATCGTCGCCGCGGGCGAGAACTCGGCGAAGCCGCATCACCACCCGGGGTCCCGGCGCATCAACGGCGGCGATCCCGTGGTGGTCGACTTCGGGGCCACCTACGAGGGGTACCGCTCCGACATGACCCGGACCTTCTGCGTGGACGCGGAGCCCGAGGGTGAGCTGGCCCGCATCTTCAGCGTGGTCCAGGCCTCGCAGGCCGCGGGGGCCGCCGCCGTGCGGCCCGGCGTGTCGGCCAAGGACGTGGACGACATCTGCCGGCGGATCATCGCCGACGCCGGCTGGGCCGAGCGTTTCGAGCACGGGACCGGCCACGGCGTCGGCCTCGATATCCATGAGGCCCCGACCGTCAGCCAAATGGGCACTGCTATCCTCGCCCCCGGCTTCGTCGTCACCGTCGAGCCCGGTGTCTATGTTCCCGGGCACGGAGGCGTCCGCGTCGAGGACACGCTGGTGGTGACCGAGGACGGCGCCCGCACCCTGACCCGCTTCACAAAGGACATTCATGGCAGTCTCGACCAATGACCTGAAGAACGGCATGAGCCTGGACCTCCCCGAGGGCCTGTTCAGCGTCGTCGAGTTCCAACACGTCAAGCCGGGCAAGGGTGGCGCCTTCGTGCGCACGAAGCTCAAGAACGTCCGCAGTGGCGCCGTCATCGAGCGCACGTACCGGGCCGACGAGAAGCTCGAGCAGGCCATCATCGACAAGCGCGACATGCAGTTCCTCTACCGCGACGGCACCGACTACGTCTTCATGGACACGACGAGCTACGAGCAGCTGCAGGTCCCGCCCGACGCGCTCGGCACGGCGCCCGACTACCTGAAGGAAGGCGACGCGGCCAACGTCCAGATGTACAACGCCGAGATCGTCGGGGTCGAACTGCCGGCGGCCGTCGAGCTGACGGTGACCGAGACCGAGCCGGGCATGCAGGGCGACCGCGTCTCGGGCGCCCGCAAGCCCGCCACGCTCCAGACCGGCCACGTCGTCCAGGTCCCCCTCTTCGTGAACATCGGGGACGTGATCAAGGTCGACACCCGCTCCGGCGAGTACCTGACCCGGGCCTGACGGCCCGGCCGCCTCGCCGACCGACTGCACGCTGCGGCCGAGGCCAGGGCCACCCTCCCATGACCCGGCGCTCATGACGGACACCGCACCGCGCCACCAGCAGCGCGAGCGCGCCCTCTCCCTCCTGTACGAGGCGGAGCTCAAGGGCGAGGGCCCGCTCCAGGTCGTCGACGCCCTCCCCGTGCCGCCCGATCCGTACGTGCGCACCCTCATGGAGCAGGCGGTGCGGACGCGGGACGAGGCCGACCGCCGCATCGCCGAGGCCTCGGTCGGCTGGCCGCTCGAGCGCATGGCCGTGGTCGATCGCATCGTGCTGCGGATGGCCGTCGCCGAGCTTCTCGATCCCGACGGGCCGCCGACGGCGGTGATCATCGACGAGGCCGTGCAGCTGGCCAAGGAGTACTCGACCGATGAGTCGGGCCGCTTCGTCAACGGGATCCTCTCGACCATCGCCGCCGACATCGGGCCGCGCTGAACCGGGCACTCGCCGGCCCGGCCCCCACCCGGGCGCGCTAACATCAACGCCTGACCGTGAAGTGAGTCCCGTGAGGCTCGCACGGCAGGAGGAGCAGTGGCCGAACGCGAACGCAGTCATACGCGACCCCTCGGGGGCGTGTTCGTGGCCCACTCCCAGGTCCTGAGCTCGGCCGATGTGCTGCGCGCCCTGACGCGCATGGCGCACGAGGTCGTCGAGCGCAACGGGGGCGTCGAGGACGTCGTCCTGGTGGGGCTCCAGACCGGCGGTGTCCCGCTGGCCACGAAGATGGCCGAGATACTGCGCCAGATCGAGGCGGTGGACACGATCGCCGTCGGCAGCCTCGACGTGGCCTTCTACCGGGACGACATCGGGTTGCGCCCGGTCCTCCCCGAGGCGGTCACCGACATCCCGGTCGACCTGGCCGGGAAGATCGTCGTGCTCGTCGACGACGTCCTCTTCACGGGACGGACGATCAGGGCTGCGCTCAACGCCCTCAACGACTTCGGCCGGGCCCGGGCCATCCAGCTGGCCGTCATGGTCGACCGCGGCCACCGCGAGCTCCCCATCCGGCCCGACTTCGTCGGGAAGAACCTGCCGACGCGCCGCGAGGAGATGATCGACGTCGGCGACGACGGCGTCTGGATAGGGAGTCTGGAGGACAAGTGAGCGGCACCCAGCATCTGCTCTCGGTGGCCGACCTCGGGCCTGCCGGCATCGGCGAGGTCCTGCACGTGGCCGAGGCCTTCGCCGAGGTCGAGCGCCGCTCGGTGCCCAAGGTCCCGACGTTGCGGGGCAAGGTCGTGGCGACGCTCTTCTTCGAGGAGTCGACCCGCACCAGGCTCTCCTTCGAGACGGCGGCCAAGCGGCTCTCGGCCGACGTGCTCTCGTTGGCCGTGGCCAGCTCCTCGGTCAAGAAGGGCGAGAGCCTCCGTGACACGGTCGAGACGGTCGAGGCCATGGGGATCGACGCCATCATCATCCGGCACTCGTCGGCCGGGGCGCCCCACCAGGTGGCGCGCTGGGTCGAGCGGGCGCACGTGGTCAATGCCGGGGACGGCTGGCACGAGCACCCCACCCAGGCCCTCCTCGACTGCTTCACCGTGCGCCAGGTGCTGGCCGAGCGCAAGGGCGCCGCACCCGACGAGCTCGGCATCTCCTGCTTCGAGGATCTGCGGGTCCTGATCGTCGGCGACGTGCGGCACAGCCGGGTGGCTCGCTCCGAGGTGCTGGCCTACACCGCCCTGGGAGCCCACGTCACCCTGGCCGCACCGGGCAGCCTGCTGCCGCCCTCGCTCGAGGGCTGGCCCGTCGAGGTGGCCACCGACCTCGATGCCGCGCTGGCCGACGCCGACGTCGTCTCGCTCCTGCGCCTGCAGGCGGAGCGGGGGAGCGGGTCGTTCGTCCCCAGCCTGCGCGAGTACACGGCCGGGTGGGGCCTCACGGCACGCCGGGCCGAGCGGCTGGCCGACCACGCCATCGTCACCCACCCGGGGCCGATGGTGCGCGGCGTCGAGATCGCCTCCGATGTCGCCGACCTGCCGCGCACGGTCGTGACGCAGCAGGTGGCCAACGGCATTGCGGTGCGCATGGCCATCCTGTTCCTGCTGCTCGGCGGGGAGCTGCAGGGCGTGGCGGAGGTGCCCGCCGTTGCCTGATCCCTCGCTCGTCATTCGCGGCGGCACCGTGGTCGGCCCCGTCGGGTTGGCCCGGGCCGACGTCGCCGTCGCCGGCACGGAGATCGTTGCCGTGGCGGAGTCCATCGACGCGCCCCGCGGCGCGCAGGTGCTCGAGGCCGACGGCTGCCTGGTCGGCCCCGGGTTGGTCGACCTGCACACCCACCTGCGCCAGCCCGGCCGCGAGGAGGCCGAGACGATAGAGACCGGCGCCCGCGCCGCCGCCCTGGGCGGGTTCACCGCGGTGGTGGCCATGCCCAACACGGAGCCGGCCATCGATTCGGCCGGGGTGGCGGCCGAGGTGCTCGCCCTCGGTGTCGGCTGCACGGCCGAGGTGGCGGTGGCCGGGGCCATCACGGTCGGGCGGGCCGGCCATGCCCTGGCCCCGCTGGCCGAGCTGGCAGCCCTCGGCATCACGCTCTTCACCGACGACGGCGCCGGCGTGCAGGACGGCGCGCTCATGCGGCGTGCCCTCGACTACGCCAAGGGTCTCGGCGTCACCCTGGCCCAGCACTGCGAGGACAGCTGCCTGGCCGCGGGTGGCGCCATGCACGAAGGGTCCTGGTCGAGCCGGCTCGGCATCCCGGGCATGCCGGCCGCGGCCGAGGAGGCCATGGTCGCCCGCGACATCTCGCTGTCGCGGCTCACCGGCGCCCCGGTGCACTTCCTCCACATGTCGACGGCCGGCTCGGTCGGCCTGATCCGCCGGGCCAAGGAGGAGGGCCTCCCGGTCACGGCCGAGGCGGCACCGCACCACATGCTCCTCACGCACGCGCTGGTGGCGGGCTACGACCCCGTCTTCAAGGTGAACCCGCCGCTGCGCACGGACGAGGACGTGGCGGCAGTCGTCGCCGGGTTGTGCGACGGCACCATCGACGCCGTGGCCACCGATCACGCGCCCCACGCGCCGGAGTCCAAGGACGTCCCCTTCGACCAGGCGCCGCCGGGCATGTTGGGGCTGCAGACGGCCCTGCCCATCGCCTGGGAGGTCCTCTCGCCCCACCTGGGCCCCGAGCGCATCTTCGCCCTGCTGAGCGCGCAGCCCGCCATCATCGCCAAGCTGACCGCGACCGACCCTCGGGGCGCCGGCCACAGCGCACAGGGTGGCCCGGTCGAAGCGGGCGCGATGGCCAACCTGTGCGTCTTCGACCCGGCGGCGACCACCGTCGTGAACCCGGCCGGCTTGGCCAGCCGCAGCCGCAACACGCCGTACGCGGGGCGCAGCTTCACCGGCGCCGTCCGCCACACCGTCCTGCGCGGTGAGGCGGTCGTGATCGACGCGACGGCACAGCGATGAGCGCGGGCGTCAGCGGGAGTGGCGGCGACAGGCCGCCGGCGTTGCTGGTGACCGCCGACGGGACGGTCTTCACCGGCGAGGCTGCCGGCGCGCCGGTGGCCGTGGCCACAGGCGAGCTGGTCTTCAACACCGCCATGAGCGGCTACCAGGAGGTGATCACCGACCCGTCCTACGCCGGGCAGCTGATCGCGTTCACCAGCACCCACATCGGCAACTACGGCACGAACGCCGCGGACGACGAGGCAGCGACGCCGCACTGCCGGGGCATTGTGGTGTGCGACCTGGCCGACGAGCCCTCGAACTGGCGGGCCACCGAGGGCCTCGAGCCCTTCCTGCGCCGGCACGGCATCCCCGCCCTCACCGGCGTCGACACCCGCCGCCTGGCCCGCCACGTGCGCCGGGCCGGCGCGGTCCCGTGCGCCTTCGGCACCGCGCCGGAGGCGGAGCTGCGCGCCGCCGCCGCGGCCGCCGTCGGCACGGACGGCCTCGACCTCGTCACGGGCGTCACGACGAACGAGGTGCAGGTCCATCCGGCGACCGGACCCGGCGCCGACGCCACGGCCGGCCTGCGCATCGTGGCCTACGACTTCGGCGTCAAGACGACCATGGTCCAGCTGCTCACCACCCTCGGCACCGTCACGGTGGTACCGGCCGGCACGGCGGCCGACGAGGTGCTGGCCCTCGAGCCCGACGGCGTCTTCCTCTCCAACGGCCCCGGCGACCCCGCCGCCCTGCCGGGCCCCACGGCCGCGATCGCCGACCTCGTCGGGCGCGTGCCGGTGTTCGGCATCTGCCTCGGGCACCAGCTCCTGGCCACCGCGCTGGGCGGGTCGACCTACAAGCTCCCCTTCGGGCACCACGGGGCGAACCATCCGGTGCAGCGCCTCGAGACCGGTGTCGTGGAGATCACGAGCCAGAACCACAACTACGCGGTGGCGGCCGGGTCCATCCCCGACGCCGAGACGACCCACGTCAACCTCAACGACGGGGTCGTCGAGGGGTTCCGCGCGCTGAAGGCGCCGGCCTTCTCCGTGCAGTACCACCCGGAGGCCGCCCCCGGGCCCCACGATGCCCGCTATCTCTTCGGTGCGTTCCGCGAGCTCATGCTGGCCCATCCCACCCGTGCGGTCGGCAGCGCGGGGGTGCGCTGATGCCGCGCCGCGACGACCTGCAGTCCATCCTCGTCATCGGGTCGGGCCCGATCGTGATCGGCCAGGCCTGCGAGTTCGACTACTCCGGGACGCAGGCCTGCCGGGTCCTGCGCGAGGAGGGCTACCGGGTCATCCTGGCCAACTCCAACCCGGCGACGATCATGACGGACCCCGCCACGGCGGACCGGACCTACATCGAGCCGCTCGACCCCGAGGTCCTGACCGCCATCATCGAGAAGGAGCGGCCCGACGCGCTGCTGCCGACCCTCGGGGGGCAGACGGCACTGAACCTGACCATGGAACTGGTCGAGCTCGGCGTCCTGGAGCGCTTCGGGGTGGAGGTGATCGGGGCGAGGCCCGAGGCGATCACGACCGCCGAGGACCGCGACCGCTTCAAGTCCGCCATGGAGGACATCGGGCTGGAGGTGCCCCGATCGGGCTTCGCCCACTCCCTGCAGGAGGCGGAGGACATCGCCACGGAGATCGGCTTCCCGATCATGGTGCGCCCGAGCTTCATCCTCGGCGGGAAGGGGACGGGGATCGCCGAGGACGCGGCCCACTTCGGCCAGCTCGCCGCTGAAGGCCTGGCGGCCAGCCCGGTGGGCCAGATCCTGGTGGAGCAGTCGATCGCCGGCTGGAAGGAGTTCGAGCTCGAGGTGATGCGCGACGCGGCGGACAACTGCGTCGTGGTCTGCTCCATCGAGAACTTCGACCCGATGGGCGTGCACACGGGCGACTCCATCACGGTGGCGCCGGCCCAGACCCTCACCGACGTGGAGTACCAGGCCATGCGCGACGACGCCTTCGCCTGCCTGCGGCGGGTGGGCGTCGAGACCGGCGGCTCCAACGTGCAGTTCGCCGTGGAGCCCACGACGGGCCGCCGCGTCATCATCGAGATGAACCCCCGGGTGTCGCGCTCCTCGGCCCTGGCCTCGAAGGCCACGGGCTTTCCCATCGCCAAGATCGCCGCCCGCCTCGCCGTCGGCTACCTGCTGAACGAGATCCCCAACGACATCACGAAGGCGACGCCGGCCTCCTTCGAGCCCACCATCGACTACGTCGTCACCAAAATCCCGCGCTGGGCCTTCGAGAAGCTGCCCGGGGCCGACGGGCGCCTCGGGACCCGGATGCAGTCGGTGGGCGAGGTCATGGCCATCGGCCGCACCTTCTGCGAGTCGCTGCAGAAGGCCCTGCGCTCGCTGGAACAGGGCCGGGCGGGCCTCAACGCCGATCCGGCCGAGGCGGCACTGGACGAGGTCCCGCTCGAGGAGCTCGTGCAGCGCATCGCCGTGGCCACGCCCGAGCGGATCTTCGAGCTGGAGGCGACGCTGCGGCGCGGCGTCGCCGTCGACGAGGTCGTGGACCGGACGGGCATCGACCCTTGGTTCGTCCGCCAGTTGGCGCGCATCGTGGCTGAGCGGGCGCGCATCGCCGCCGCGCCGGCGCTCGGGCCGGCCGACTTCCGCCGGGCCAAGCGGCTGGGGTTCTCCGATGCGCAGCTGGCCTACCTGCGCGGCGCCACGCCGGCGGACATGCGGGCGACCCGCCTGTCGCACGGGGTGCGGGCGACCTTCAAGACGGTCGACACCTGCGCCGCCGAGTTCGAGGCCTTCACGCCGTACCACTACGCCACCTATGAGGAGGAGGACGAGGTCCGTCCCTCCGAACGGGCCCGCGTCATCATCCTCGGGTCGGGCCCGAACCGCATCGGGCAGGGCATCGAGTTCGACTACTGCTGCGTGCACGCGTCCATGACCCTGCGCGACGCGGGCTACGAGACCGTGATGATCAACTGCAACCCCGAGACGGTCTCGACCGACTACGACACCTCGGACCGGCTCTACTTCGAACCGCTGACCGACGAGGACGTGGCGAACGTGCTCGACGCCGAGCTGGCCGCGGGCGGTTCGGTGAAGGGCATCATCGTCTCGCTCGGCGGGCAGACCCCGCTGAAGCTGGCCGGCGCGCTCCCGCCCGAGTTGGTGCTGGGCACCAGCCCGGCGTCGATCGACCTGGCCGAGGACCGCGAGCGCTGGAACATGCTGTGCCACGAGCTCGGCATTCCCCAGCCCCCCGGCGGGACGGCGACGACCACGCCCGAGGCCTTGGCCGTGGCCGGGAAGGTCGGCTACCCGGTGCTGCTCCGCCCGAGTTACGTGCTCGGCGGGCGCGCCATGGAGATCGTCTACGACGACGAGGGGGTGCGCCGCGTCATGCAGTCGATGACGACGGGCGCCCTGGCCCGGGAGGGCGGCGTCACGGCCGATCGCCCGGTGCTGGTGGACCGCTTCTTGGAGGACGCGGTCGAGGTCGACGTCGATGCCGTGCGCGACGACACCGGCGAGGTCCTCATCGCGGGTGTCATGGAGCACGTGGAGGAGGCGGGCGTGCACTCGGGCGACTCCGCCTGCGCGCTGCCGCCCCAGACGCTGCGCCCCGAGGTGGTGGACGAGCTCGAACGGCACACGCGGGCGCTGGCCGAGTCGCTCGATGTGCGCGGCCTCATCAACGTGCAGTTCGCCGTCAAGGACGGGCAGGTCTACGTCCTCGAAGCCAACCCCCGGGCCAGCCGGACCGTGCCGTTCGTGGCCAAGGCCACCGGCGTGCCGCTGGCCATGGTGGCGTCGCGCGTCATGGTGGGCCAGACGCTGGCCGACCTGCGCCGGGAGGGGCTGCTGCGCCCCGATGTCATCGGCCGGGTGCCGGTGCTCGACCACGTGAGTGTCAAGGAGGCGGTGCTTCCCTTCGACCGCTTCCCCGGCGTGGACACGCTCCTCGGTCCCGAGATGCGCTCGACCGGCGAGGTCATGGGCATCGACACCACCTTCGGCCTGGCCTTCGCCAAGAGCCAGATGGCGGCCGGCACCCGCCTGCCCGACACCGGGACCGTCTTCCTCTCGCTGGCCGACCGGGACAAGCCGGCCGGGCTTGAGGTGGCCCGCACGTTCAGTGGCCTGGGCTTCGCCATCGCAGCCACGCTCGGGACCGCCGGGTACCTGCGCTCCGAGGGCCTGCTCGTCGACACCCTGGTCGCCAAGGTGGGGGAGGAGGGCGTGGCCTCCGACGCCGTCGAGCTCATCGCCCAGGGCAAGGTGCAACTGGTCGTGAACACGCCGCGCGGCCTCGGCCCGCGCGCCGACGGCCAGCACATCCGCACCGCCTCGGTGACCCACAAGGTGCCCTGCCTGACCACGCTGGCGGCGGCCCGCGCCGCCGCGGCGGGGATCGCCGACGCGCGCTCGCATCCGCTCCAGGTGCGCCCGCTGCAAGACCTGCATCCCGCACCGTTCGGGACGTCGCAGTGAGCGCCGCTCCCGACGGGCGCCGGGCGGCCACGCTCGCCACGAGCGTCGGGAGCCTGCGCCTTCCCAATCCGGTGCTGACGGCGTCCGGGACGTCGGGCCACGGCACCGAGCTCTCCGACTACGGCGACCTCAGCGCGCTCGGCGCGGTCGTCGTGAAGTCGCTGTCGGTCGAGCCCTGGCCCGGCAACGCGGCGCCCCGGGTGCACGAGGTCGGGGCCGGCATGCTCAACAGCGTCGGCCTGCAGGGGCCGGGGCTGGCGGCCTGGGCGCGCGACGATCTCCCGGCGCTGCACGCCGCGGGAGCGCGCGTCGTGGTGAGCATCTGGGGCCGCTCGGTCGGGGACTACGCCAAGGCGGCCGAGCTCGTTGCCGCGGCGGCGTCCACCGCTGCCGGCTCGTGTCTGCGGGCCGTGGAGGTCAACGTCAGCTGTCCCAACGTCGAGGACCGTTCGCGCATGTTCGCCCATTCGGCCGAGGCCACAGGGCAGGTTCTGGCCGCCACCGCCTGCGGTCTGCCGCGCTGGGCCAAGCTCAGCCCGAACGTGCCGAACATCGTCGACATCGCGGCCGGTGCCGTCGAGGGTGGCGCCGACGGCTTGACGCTCGTGAACACGCTGCTCGGGCTGGCCCTCGACACCGACAACGGTCAGCCCGTCCTGGGCGCCGGCGGGGGTGGGCTCTCCGGCGCCGCCGTGCACCCGGTGGCGGTGCGCGCCGTGTGGGAGTGCCGGGCGGCGTTTCCCGAGCTGCCGCTCATCGGCGTGGGCGGCGTCTTCTCCGGGGACGACGCGGTGGAGTTGCTGTGGGCCGGTGCCGACGCCATTGAGGTCGGCACGGCCACCTTCAGGGATCCGAAGGCTCCGTGGAAGGTCCTCCGCCAACTGGCGCGATGGTGCGACACCCACGGCACGACGATCGGCGGCATACGCCAGAAGGTGCGCGATCGCGTCGGTGGCGCACCCGTCGCCGCGCCCGTTCCATCACTGCACGAAGGAGGACATCATGGCTGACAGTTTCGGTGACCGGGTGGCCGCGGCCGTGGCACGGACCGGGCCCCTGTGCGCGGGCATCGATCCCTCCGGCGCGCTGCTGGCGTCGTGGGGTCTGCGCGACGACTCCACGGGGCTGCGTTCCTTCTGCGCCGCCTGTGTCGAGGGATTCGCCGGCGTCGTCAGCGTGGTCAAGCCGCAGGTGGCGTTCTTCGAGCGCCACGGCGCCGCCGGCATGGCGGAGCTCGAGCGGCTGATCGCCGCCGCCACGGCGGCCGGCCTCATCGTCATCGCCGACGCCAAGCGGGGCGACATCGACTCGACGGCGGCGGCCTATGCCGATGCCTGGCTCGGAGCCACCAGCCCGCTGGCCGGCGACGCCGTGACGGTCCACCCGTATCTCGGCCTGGGCGCCCTGTCTCCGCTGGTCCGCCTGGGCGCGGCCAACGGCAAAGGGGTCCTCGTGGTGGCCCGGAGCTCCAACCCCGAAGGGCGGGACCTCCAGCAGGCCCTCACCGCGGCCGGGCCGGCGGTCGAGGACATGCTCCTGGGCGAGATCGCCGGGCTCAACGGCTCCGCCGACGTCCCGACCGGAACGGTCGGCGCGGTCATCGGGGCCACCCTGGAGCCCTCCCCGTTCGCGTTATCCCAGCTCGGAGGGGTCATTCTGGCTCCCGGCCTCGGCGCCCAGGGCGCCGGACCCGCCGATATCGCCGTCCGTTTTGCCGGCTGCCGGCCCGGCACCGTGCTCCCGAGCAGCTCCCGCGGCGTGCTCAATGCGGGCCCCGATCCCGCCGACCTGCGCCGGAGCGCACGCACGCTCAACCTCGAACTGGCGGCCGCGCTGGGCTGAAGAGGGCAAATGGGTGTGAACGTCCCTGGCTGAGGCGCTATGGTCTCGCCATGCCGCAACCTCCCGCACTCACTCCAGAGCAGCGCGCAGCTGCGCTCGAAAAGGCTGCCAGGGTTCGCCGTGAGCGGGCCGAGGTCAAGGACAAGCTCAAGATGGGCAACCTGTCGTTGGCCGACCTCCTCCAGGAGGCGGACTCCAACGAGACCATTGGCAAAATGAAGGTGGTGTCCGTCCTCGAGTCCCTGCCCGGTCTGGGCAAGGTCAAGGCGCGCCGCCTGATGGAGACCGTCGGCATCAGCGACAGCCGCCGTCTCCAGGGGCTCGGTGCCAAGCAGCGCGAAGCGCTGCTCAAAGAGACTGCGCGCTGAACCCAAGGTCACCGCGCCGCACATCTTCGTGCTCATCGGCCCTGGTGGGGCTGGCAAGGGCACGGTTGCCGCAGCGCTGATCGCGCAGGATCCATCCCTCTGGCTCAGCCGGAGCTGGACCACCAGGAACCCCCGGCCGGGCGAGCGCGAGCGCAGTGCCTACGTCTTCGTCGACCGTCCGACCTTCGAGGATGCGGTCGCCCAGGGCGGCTTCTACGAGTGGGCCGAGTTCCTCGACTACCTCATGGGGACGCCTATCCCTGATCCGCCGCCGGGTGCAGACGTCCTGCTCGAGATCGACGTGCAGGGGGCCGAGCAGGTGCTGGCCCACCGTCCCGATGCCACGGTGATCCTGCTGCTCCCGCCGTCGCCGGCGGTGCAGGCCGAGCGGCTGGCGGCCCGGGGCGACGACACCGAGCACATCCGGCGCCGGGTGGAGCTCGGGCGGTCCGAGGTGGAGCGTGGGGCCAAAATTGCTGCTCACACGGTCATCAATGACGACCTTGGTCAGGCGTTGGCCGAGCTGACGGCTATAGTTGATCGGACCCGAACGGCTGCCCCTGCGCCGTGAAACCGGAGGAATCTTGATGGCCCAAGGCCGCCACACGCTCATGGACCCGCCGATTGAAGAGTTGCTCGACAAGGTGGACTCCAAGTTCACCCTGGTCGCGCTGGGTTCGGCGCGCGCCCGCCAGGTGAACTCGTACTACAACAGCCTCGGAGAGGGCCTCGGCAAGGTGGTCCCACCCCAGGTGGCATCGGTGTCGGGCAAGCCCGTCTCCATCGCCTTCGAGGAGATCGCAGCGGGGAAGGCCACCTTCACCCGTCCGGACCCAGAGGAAGAGGCAGCGCTGGCCGCCGCCATCGCCGACGCGGCCGAAGCGGGCCTGCTCGCCGAGGCCGAGGCCGGTGCCGAGGGGACGGAGACCGCCGAGGTCATCGAGGTGCTCGACGTCGGGGGCGACGACCCGGCTGCGAGCTAGGCGTCCACACGACGGCGGGGCACGCAGCGCCCATGGCTGGAGACCCCGGAACCGAGGACTCATCCGTGCCCGCTGACCACCCACCCACCGCACCCCGCGTCGTCCTCGGCGTCTGCGGGGGCATTGCCGCCTACAAGGCGGTCGAGGTCTGCCGGCAGCTGGTCGATGCCGGCGTGCACGTGACACCGGTCCTGACCGACGAGGCGACGCGCTTCGTCGGGGCGGTGACCTTCTCGGCCCTGGCGTCAGAGCCGGTGCAGCGGTCGCTCTGGGACGAGGCGTCGCCGATACCCCATACGCGGCTCGGGCAACAGGCCGACCTCGTGCTCGTCGTACCGGCCACCGCGCACACGCTGGCCCGCTACGCGGCCGGGCTCTCCGACGACCTGCTGTGCGCCACCTTGCTGGCCACCCGGGCGCCGGTGCTCGTCTGCCCCGCCATGCACACCGAAATGTGGGAGCACGCGTCGGTGCGCGAGAACCTGGCCACGTTGGAGCGGCGCGGTGTCGAGATCATCCCGCCCGAGAGCGGACGGCTGGCCGGCGGCGACTCGGGAGAGGGACGGCTGGCCGACCCCGGCGTGATCGTGGCGCGTGTCCTCGAACGGCTCGGCCGCGGGTCCCGCCGCGACCTGCACGGCGCGCGCGTCGTCGTGAGCGCGGGCGGCACACGCGAACCGCTCGACCCGGTGCGCTTCATCACGAACCGCTCGTCGGGCAAGCAGGGTCACGCCATCGCCATCGCTGCGGCGCGCCGGGGCGCGACGGTGACGTTGGTCACCTCGTCGCCGCTGATGCTCCCGCCCGACGTCGCCTCGGTGGTGACGCGGATCGACGTCGAGACGGCGGCCGACATGGAGCACGCGGTCGGCGCCGCCGCCGAGGGCGCGCACGTCGTCGTCATGGCGGCAGCGGTGGCGGACTTCAGGCCGAAGCGGTCGGAGGGGACGAAGCTCTCCAAGGAAGACGGACTGCCCGAGTTGGTCCTGGAACCGACGCCCGACATCCTGGCCGGCCTGGCCGCGCACCGCCGCCCCGGGCAGGTGCTGGTCGGGTTTGCCGCCGAGACACACGACGCGCTCGAGCGGGGCCGGCGCAAGCTCGCCCGCAAGGGGGTCGACCTGTTGGTCGTTAACGATGTGAGCGCGCCGGGTGCCGGTTTCGACCATGACACCAACGCGGTCGTGATTCTGGAGGCGGGTGGGAGCATGCAAGAAATCCCACTGACCTCCAAAGATGCAGTTGCAAATGCCCTATTGGATAGGGTGATCGTCCACCACAACGAGAAGCGGAGCACCACGTGAGAACCACATTCACCTCGGAATCGGTGACCGAGGGCCACCCCGACAAAATGGCCGACCAGGTCTCTGACGCCGTCCTCGACGCCATGCTCGAGGGTGACCCCGCCAGCCGGGTGGCCTGTGAGACCTTGCTGACGACCGGTCTGGTCGTGGTGGCCGGCGAGGTCACGACGTCGACCTACGTCGACATTCCCGCCATCGTGCGCGACACGGTGTGTGAGATCGGGTACGACAACGACGCCTACGGCTTCAACGGCAAGACGTGCGGCGTGCTCGTGTCGCTGGACGCGCAGTCGCCCGACATCGCGCAGGGCGTCGACGCCGCCTTCGAGCTGCGCAGCGGTAAGGGCGGCGAGGACATCCTCAACGCGCAGGGCGCAGGCGACCAGGGGATGATGTTCGGCTACGCCTGCGACGAGACGCCGGACCTCATGCCGCTCCCGATCTGGTTGTCGCACCGGCTCTCGGAGCGTCTGGCCCAGGTGCGCCGGGCCGCTGCGGTGCCGTACCTGCGGCCCGACGGCAAGACCCAGGTCTCGGTCGTCTACGAGGACGGCCGCCCGGTGCGCATCGACACCGTGCTCATCTCGACCCAGCATGCCGGTGGGATCGACCTCGAGGAGCAGTTGCGCCCCGACCTGACCGAGCACGTCATCAACCCGCTGCTTCCCACCGACATGGACACCGAAGGGCTGCGCATCTATGTCAACCCGACCGGCATCTTCGAGCTCGGGGGGCCCCACGCCGACACCGGCCTCACGGGTCGCAAGATCATCGTGGACACCTACGGCGGCATGGCCCGTCACGGCGGCGGGGCCTTCTCGGGCAAGGACCCTTCCAAGGTCGACCGCTCGGCCGCCTACGCGGCGCGCTGGGTCGCCAAGCACGTGGTGGCCTCCGGCGCCGCCAGGCGCTGCGAGGTCCAGGTGGCCTACGCCATCGGCGTGGCGCACCCCGTGTCGCTGCTCGTCGAGACCTTCGGGACCGAGACGGTCGACCCCGAGAAGATCGCCGACGCCGTGCGCGAGCTGTTCGACCTGCGCCCCGCCGCCATCGCCCGCGATCTCGACCTGCGGCGCCCGATCTACAAGAAGACGGCGGCCTACGGGCACTTTGGTCGCTCGGAGAAGGAGTTCACGTGGGAGGCCACCCCGCGGGTGGACGACCTGCGGACCGCCTTGGGCCTCTGAGCATGCGATCGCTCCCCTGAGGGGAGCCGTCGTCCGGTGGCAGTGATCGCATGACAGTCGACGGCGGCCCGGCGGTCGACCCGCGCGTCGTGCGCGTGCGGACCGAGGTGGCCGCCGTGGCCAAGACGTTCGACTACGCCGTCCCGGCGGCCTGGCGCGACGACGTCCATGTCGGCACCCGGGTGCGAGCGCCCTTCCACGGCCGCACGGTACGGGGCTGGGTGGTCGACGAGGACGGGGGGACCCCGGACGGCGTCGCCGTCCTGCCCCTCAAGTCGTGGCTGGGCTGGGGGCCGCCGCCCGCCGTGGTCGACCTGGCGGAATGGGCCGCCTGGCGCTGGGCCGGCCCGGTTTCGTTCTTCCTCCGCAGCGCGTCCCCCGCGACCATCGTGCGTGGCCTGCCCGCACCGCCGCCGTGGCCGGACGGGCTGGGCTCGCCGCCGCAGCGCCCCGATCTCGACCTGGCGCAGGCGGGGGTGACCGTCGTGCGCGAGCCCCCGCTGACCGACCCGATCGACCTCGTGCTCTCCGTCGTCGGCGATGCCGCCGTGCGGGCCCGCCGGGGGAGCGTGCTGGTGCTGGTCCCGTCCGCCGGCTGGGCCGAACGGCTGACGGCACGGCTCGAACGGCGGGGCTGCCCCACGACGGGGACCTGGGAGCAGGCCCGCGCCGGGTGGCCCGTGGTGGTCGGGAGCCGGGCCGGCGCCTGGGCTCCCATCCCTCGGCTGGCCGCCGTGGTCCTCCTCGATGCGCATGACGCCGCCTACCGGGAGGAGAGCGCCCCCACCTACAGCGCTGTCGATGTCCTGATGGAGCGGGCCCGCCGGGAGGAGGTGCCCTGCATTCTGGCCTCGCCCGTGCCGCCGGTGGCGCTCGCCGGCCGGGACGGCCTGCGGACGCGGGCGCCCTCCCGCCTGCAGGAGCGCGCCGGGTGGCCCGTCCTGGAGGTGGTCGACCGACGCGGGGCGGACCCGCGCAGCGGCCTGTTCTCCGAGGAGTTCGTCCGCCTGGCCCGGTCGGTCCTCGACGACGACGCGGCACGCCGGCGCGGCCCGTTGGTCTGCGTCTACAACCGCACGGGCGGGGCCCGCCTGCTGGCCTGCCGGCACTGCGGCGAACTGGCCTGCTGTGCGCGGTGTGGCGCAGCCGTGGCGCAGCCCAAAGGCGAGGAGGTGTTGCGCTGCCCGCGCTGCGACGAGGTCCGTCCGGTCGTCTGCGCGCACTGCGGCCGGCTCCGCATGAAGACGTTGCGGGCCGGCGTGAGCCGCCTGCGCGAGGAGCTCGCTGCGCTGCTCGGCGCCGAGGTGGGGGAGGTGGCCGGTCCACGGGCGGGCGGGGCCGAGTCGCCCCTGCCGGCTGCCCCGGTCCTCATCGGGACCGAAGCCGTCCTGCACCGCGTGCGCCGCGCCGCCGCCGTGGCCTTCCTCGACATCGACCTGCACCTGCTGGCGCCGCGCCTGTCCGCCACCGAGGAGACGCTGTCCTTGTTCGTCCGCGCCGCCCGGCTGGTCGGCGCCCGCGGCGCGGGGGCGCCATGGGCCCGCATGCAGGCGCAGACGCGGGTGCCCGAGCACCCGCTGCTCCAGGCGGTCACGCTGGGCGACCCGGCGACCGTGCTGCAGGAAGAAGTGGCGATCCGCCGGACCTCCGGTCTCCCTCCCTTCTCTGCGCTGGCGTTGGTGTCGGGCGTGCTCGCCCCCGCCTATGCCGAGTCGCTGCAGCGGGAACTCGAAGGCACCGGTGACGACCCGGGAGCCGCCGGCCGGGCGGCGTCGCTCTCGCCGCTGGGCGACGACCGCTTCCTCCTGCGGGCCGATACGCATGACCCCCTGTGCGACCTCCTGGCCCGGACGGTGCGACCGTCGGGGCGGGGTCTCCGCGTCGAGGTGGATCCCGTCACGCTCTGAGCGCGTGGTCCGACGGCCGACACCTGGTGCCGCGGGGGCGGATCCGCACCCCGAAAGGCCCCCGGTAAGATATGGCTCATGTCGAGCCTCACCATCCGCCAGTACGGGGACCCCGTCCTCAAGGAGCGCACCCGCGAGGTCGACGACATCGACGGGGCGGTGGCCAGCCTGGTCGATTCCATGATCGAGACGATGTACGACGCGCCCGGTACCGGACTGGCCGCCAACCAGGTGGGCGTGCAGCGTCGCATCTTCGTCTACGACATCGGCGACGGCGCCCACACGGTGATCAACCCGCGCATCGTCGAGAGCGACGGCGAGTGGGCCTACGACGAGGGATGCCTGTCCATCCCCGGGCTCAGCTGGGAGATCACGCGACCCAATGCGGTCCACCTGGTGGGCCTCGACCTCGACGGGAACGACATCTCCATTGAGGCCACGGAGCTCGAGGGCCGGGTCTTCCAACACGAGCTCGACCATCTCGACGGCATCCTCCTGGTGGAGCGCCTCAACGAGGATCAGCGCAAAGAGGCGCTCAGGATCCTGCGCAGCCGCACGCTCGACCTGCCCGCGTCCGATCCGGACGGGCTCGCCAACCTTTTCGCGCGCTGACGCCGGAGACCAGTCGCATCGGCGGCGATCCCACCGTGCACCCGTCGCCGTCTGCCCTACGGTGAGCTGATGGCCCGCCTGGCGTATCTCGGCACCCCGGACATGGCCGTCCCGCCCCTGCGCGCGCTGGTCGAAGCGGGCCACGACATCGCCCTCTGCGTGACGCGCCCCGACCGTCGCCGCGGCCGGGGCAGCGAGGTGACGCCGAGCCCGGTCAAGGTGGCGGCCGTCGAGCTCGGGCTCGCCGTCAGCCACGACATGGACGACCTGACGGCCGCCGGCGTCGAGCTCGCGGTCGTGGTGGCGTACGGCCGCATCATCCCCGTCCGGCTGCTCGAGCAGATCCCCATGGTGAACCTGCACTTCTCACTGTTGCCGCGCTGGCGCGGGGCGGCGCCCGTCGAGCGCGCCATCCTCGCCGGCGACCATCAGACGGGCGTCTGCCTCATGAAGGTCGAGGAGGGGCTCGATACCGGGCCCGTCTATGCCGTCCGCACGGTGCCCCTCGACGACGTCATCACGCTCGACGCGCTGCGCCACGAGTTGGTCACCGTGGCCAGCGCGCTGGTGGTGGAGGCCTTGGCGCACGGCGTCTCCGGCCTGCCCGCTCCCGTGCCGCAGGAGGGCGGCGTGACCACGGCGGAGAAGATCGGCCGGGAGGACCTCCACCTCCATTGGAGCGAGCCGGCCGTCGATCTCAGTCGGGTGGTGCGCTTGGGCCGGGCCTGGACCACGTTCCGGGGCAAGCGGCTCACGGTGCTCGACGCTGCGCCGGGCCCGCGCCACGACGACACCGGTGATCGTCCCGCGGGCTCGCTCGACGGCCCGGTCGTCACGACGGGAGGGGGAAGCCTGGTGCTGCAGCGGGTGCAGCCCGAGAGCCGTTCTCCCATGTCAGCCGAGGAGTGGCTGCGCGGCGTGCGCCCTGCGCTCGGCGAACGGCTCGGGACGGAGTAGACAAGTGCGGTGACCGTGACGCCGATCGACGGGTGGAACCCCGACCAGTACGAGCGGTTCCGGTCGGAGCGGCAGCAACCGTTCGACGATCTGCTGACCTTGTGCCACCCGGTCCCGGGTGGACGCGTGGTGGACCTGGGGTGCGGCACGGGGGACCTGACCAGGATCCTGCACGAGGAACTGGCCGCCGAGCAGACTGTGGGTATCGACTCGTCCCCGGCCATGCTGGCCCGGGCCGAGTCCACCCACGGCGACGTCGCCGGCCTGTCCTTCGCCCAGGGCGACATCGCCACCTGGCTCGACGAGGGGCTCGACCTGGTGTTCGCCAACGCGTCGCTGCAGTGGATCGACGATCACCTCAACCTGTTGGCCCGCATGCGCACCGCTCTCGGGCCCGACGGGCAGCTGGCCTTCCAGGTGCCGGCCAACTACCGCCACCCGTCACACCTGCTGGCCCAGGCGGTGGCCAACGAGCCGCCCTTCATCGACGCGCTGTACGGGGACGTCCCCGAGGACCGCGGCCGGTTCGTGCTGTCGCCCGAGTTGTACGCCGATCTCCTCTACGAGTTGGGGGCGAAGGATCAGGTCGTGCGCATGGAGGTCTACGGGCACGAGCTCGAGTCGACGGGCGAGGTCGTCGAGTGGGTCATGGGCACGCTCCTGACGCCCTACCGCAAACGACTGAGCCCCGAGCTGTTCGACGCCTTCGTCGAGCGCTACCGGGAGCGGCTGATCGAAGAGCTCGGCGAGCGCGAGCCCTACTTCTACGGGTTCCGGCGCATCCTCTGCTGGGCCCGCTTCACCTGAGCGGAGGGGTGGACCGATGACGGGCTCCACGGAGAGGACGGTGCGCCATCCCGGCACCACGGGCGAGCTGCGCATTGCGCCGTCCCTGCTCTCGGCCGACTTCGGCCTGCTGGCCGAGCAGGTGGGGGAGGTGGCACCGTCGGCCGACTGGCTCCATGTCGACGTCATGGACGGGCACTTCGTGCCCAACGTGACGATTGGACCGCCCGTGGTGGCGTCGCTGCGGCACCACACGTCGTTGTTCTTCGACTGCCACCTGATGATGACCGAGCCGGGTCGCTACCTGAAGGACTTCGCCGACGCCGGGGCGGACGGCTGCACGGTGCACGTCGAGATCGGCAACACCGACGAGCTCATCACGCAGATGCGCGGCCTCGGCCTACGAGCCGGGCTGGCCCTCAACCCCGACACGCCGTTCGACGCCGTACGGCCCTATCTGCGCGAGGTCGACCTCGTCCTGTGCATGACGGTCTTCCCGGGCTTCGGCGGCCAGAGCTTCATCGCCGAGGTCATGGACAAGGTGGCGCAGGTGCGGGCAGAGGTCGACGCGGCGGGCCTCCCCGTCGACATCGAGGTCGACGGGGGCATCGACACCGCCACCGCGCCCGTTGCCGTGGCGGCCGGCGCCAACGTGTTGGTGGCCGGCAGTGCCATCTTCGGCCACCCCCACCCCTGGGTGGCGGCCGACGCCATACGGGCGTCGGCCCGCTCCGGCGCCGCACACCGGTGACGACCGGCCGGGCCGTGGTCGCCGGGGCCGGCATCATCGGCACCTGGCACGCGCTCGAGCTGGCCGAGGCCGGGTTCGCGGTGGATCATCTCGAAGCCGAGGCAGGCCCGACGGGAGCGTCGGTGCGCAACTTCGGGCTGGTCTGGGTCAGCGGGCGTCGCTCGGGCGAGGAGCTCGAGGTGGCGCGCCGGGCCCGCCGCCGCTGGGAAGAGGTCGGCCACGCCGCGCCGGGCATCGGCTTTCGTCCCATGAGCTCCCTGACCGTCGCCACCGACGACACGGCCCGTGGCGTCATGGAGACATTCGCCGGACACCCCGACGCCGGGGCGCGCTCGATCTCGTTCCTCGAGCCGGACGCGGTGCGCGCCTGCAATCCCGCCGTCCAAGGTGAGGTCACCGGAGCGCTGCACTGCACGGAGGACGCCGTGGTCGAGCCCCGCCTCGCGTTGGGCGCGCTGCGGGACCATCTCGCCGCAACGCACGGCGATCGCTACCGCTTCCACCCGCGCTGCCGCATCGCCGCCACCGCCCCCTATGCCGTCGTCGACACGACCGGGGCCCGCTGGGAGGCGGACGTGGTCGTGCTCGCCACCGGTGCGGCCTACGACCATCTGCCGGGGTCCGAGGCCGTGGCCGCCCGCCTGCGCCGGGTCCGGCTGCAGATGCTCCAGACGGCGCCGTTCGCGCCGCGGCTGACGACCTCGCTGGCCGATGCCGACTCGCTGCGCTACTACCCGGCCTACGAATCGGCCCCACTGGCGGCGCTCGGGGAGCAGTCGCCGCTGGCGGCCGCGCACCACCTGCAGCTGCTGCTCGTCCAGCGCCCCGATGGCGGGCTGACCATCGGCGACACGCACGCCTACGGGGAGCCCTTCGACTTCGCCCTGTGCGAGGATCCGACGGACGAGCTCCTGGCCCGAACCGAGCGCATCCTCGGCACGAAGGTCCCCCCGGTACAGCGCCGCTGGGAGGGTGTGTACGCGCAGTGCCTCGACGGCGCGGTCTGCCTGCGCGAGGAAGTGCAGCCCGGGGTGTGGCTGGTCACCGGCCCCGGCGGGCGCGGCATGACGTGCTCGCCGGCGATCGCCGCCGACACCCTGCGGGCGGCGGGGGTGGCGCCATGATCGGGCCCTTCTCACTGGCCTGCCTCGATATGGCGGGCACGACGGTGCGCGACGACGGCGCCGTCGAGGCGGCGTTCACCAGCGCCCTGGCTGCCGTCGGCATCACGCCGGGGAGCCGGTTCTACGAGGAGGCCGAAGTCGTCGTGCACCAGACGATGGGGTGGTCCAAGGCCGATGTCTTCGCCTCGCTGCTCGATGCGGACGAGGCGCGGGAGGCCACCGCCGCCTTCGCGCAGGCCTACGAGGCGATCGTCGCCGGCGGCGACGTGAGCGAGATCCCCGGCGCCCTCCAGGTCCTGCGCGACCTGCGCGCCGCCGGGGTCAAGGTCTGCCTCACGACCGGCTTCGCGCCCTCGACGCGCGACGCGCTGCTCGATGCCCTGGGCTGGGGGGCCGAAATCGACCTGGCGCTGTCGCCGGCCGACGTCGGCCGTGGCCGTCCGGCGCCCGATCTCATCCTGGGCGCCATGGCCCGCCTGGGGGTCGACGACCCGCGTGCCGTGGCGGTGGTGGGCGACACCAGCAGTGACCTCGAGGCGGGCCACGCCGCCAGCGCCGGGGCGGTCATCGGGGTCCTCAGCGGGGCCCACGACGAGGCCTCCCTGGTGGCGGCCGCGCCGACGGCGGTCATCGCCGACGTGACGGGCCTGATCGGGCTCCTGCGCCAGTCCTGACACTGCCGATTACACTCCTCTGACCTGGTGCTCTCGACAAAAACTGAAACGTGTTCTAGTATTGAGCACACAAGGTCGGGGACCCACCCCGGGCAAGGACCACACCATGGATGACGTGGAGCAGATGCGCCGGGCACTGGCGCAGGCGGCAACAGTCCGCTCGACCACGGCGCCCAACCCCTGGGTGGGCAGCGTCGTCGTCCCGTTGGGCTCCGGCCCGGACGACGGGACCGTGTTCGCCGGAGCCACCGCACCGCCCGGTGGGCCCCATGCCGAGGTGAGTGCCCTGGCGGCGGCCGGGGAGGCCGCCTCGGGATCGACCCTCTACGTGACCCTGGAGCCGTGCGCCCACCACGGGCGCACCCCGCCCTGCACCGACGCCATCGTCGCCGCGGGCGTGGCCCGGGTCGTGGTCGGGATCGAGGATCCCGACGAGCGGGTCGCCGGGCGCGGCATCGCCGCCCTGCGGGCCGCCGGCGTGGAGGTCACGGTCGGCGTGGCGGCCGACGAGGTCGCCGAACAGCTGGCCCCCTACTGCAAGCACCGCACGACCGGGCACCCCTGGGTCGTCCTCAAGATGGCGGCCAGCCTGGACGGGCGCACGGCGGCGCCGGACGGCTCCAGCCGCTGGATCACCGGCGAGGCGGCGCGCCAAGACGTGCACCGGCTGCGGGCCGACTCCGATGCGGTGCTGGTCGGGGCCGGGACGGTCCGGGCCGACGACCCCGAGCTGACCGTCCGCCTCGACGACGGGGTCGACCGCGACCAGCCCCTGCGGGTCGTCCTGGGGCAGATCCCGGTAGGGGCCAAGGTGCGCCCGGCGCTCGAGTTCTCGGGCGATCTGGGCGAGGTCCTGGACGAGCTGGGACGCCGTGGCGTGCTGCAGCTGCTGGTGGAGGGAGGGTCCCGGGTGGCCCACGATTTCCATGCCGCCGGCCTGGTGGATCGCTACGTGCTGTACCTCGCCCCGGTGCTTTTCGGGGGCGATGACGGGCGCCCGATTTTCGCGGGCCCCGGGGCTGGCACAATTGGTGACGTGTGGAAGGGCAGGCTGGTGTCAATAGAGCAGCTAGGTGAGGATCTTCGAGTGGAGGTGGCGGCCTGATGGCGTTCTCGAAGGTGCAGGAGGCGATCGACTCCATCGCGCAATTGGGCATGGCGGTCGTCGTGGACGACGAGGACCGGGAGAACGAGGGCGACCTCGTCATGGCGGCCGAGGCGGCGACGCCGGAGAACATCGCCTTCTTCCTGGCCCACACCTCAGGGGTGATCTGCGCCCCGCTCCTGCCCGAGCGGGCCGACGCCCTCGACCTGCCCCTCATGGTCACGGCCAACACCGAGGCGCAGCGCACCGCGTTCACGGTGAGCGTGGACTTCCGGCACGGCACGACGACGGGGATCTCGGCCACGGACCGGGCGTCCACCATTGCCGCCCTGATCGACCCGGACACGCGGCCGAACGACCTGAACCGCCCGGGCCACATCTTCCCGCTGCGCTACCGCTCCGGCGGCGTGCTCAAGCGGGCGGGGCACACCGAGGCCACGGTCGACCTGGCCCGCGCCGCCGGGCTGACGCCGGCCGGCGTGCTGTGCGAGATCGTGACGGAGGACAAGTCCGAGATGGCCCGGCTGGCCGACCTCGAGACCTTCGCCAAGAAGTACGACCTCCCGTTGATCTCCATCGCCGACCTGATCCGCTACCGGCGGCAGAACGAGAAGCTGGTCCGGCTCGTCTCCGAAGCGCGCATCCCGGCCGAGGGTCGCGAGTTCCGGGCCTTTGTCTACGAGTCCGTGCTCGACAACGAGCAGCATCTGGCGCTCGTCATGGGCGACGTGGCCGGGGCGGAGGACGTGCTGGTGCGCGTCCACTCCGAATGCCTGACCGGTGACGTGTTCGGCTCGCTGCGTTGCGACTGCGGGCCGCAGCTGCAGGCGTCGCTCGACCTCATTGAGAAGGCGGGGCGGGGCGTCCTCATCTACCTGCGCGGCCACGAGGGCCGCGGCATCGGGCTCGGGCACAAGATCCGGGCATACCAACTGCAGGAAGAGGGCCACGACACGGTGGACGCCAACCTGCAGCAGGGGCTGCCGGTCGACAGCCGGGAGTACGGCATCGGCGCCCAGATGCTGGTCGACCTCGGCGTGACCACCATGCGCCTCATGACCAACAACCCGGTCAAGTACGGCGGGCTCGAGGGCTTCGGCCTCGACATCACCGAGCGCGTCCCGTTGCAGCCCTCGGCCAACCCCGAGAACATCGCCTACCTGCGCACCAAGCGCGAGCGGATGGGGCACCTGCTGCACGGGCTCGACGACGTCCTGTGACGTCGTGCTGTGCCACAGTGAGGGCGTGACCCCGACCCACCGCACCGCCCGCTGATGGCCGAGTCCGATCTGGTGGCCCTGCCCGACGGCGCCCTCGACGACGTGGCCGCACGCGTCGGCGCCAGCCTGAAAGGGTCTACCGACGGTACCGGGCTGCGACTCGGCGTCGCCTGCGCCGAGTTCAACGGCGGCATCACCATGCGCCTGCTCGACGGCGCGCTGCAGGCCCTGCACGAGGCGGGCACGGACCGCCGCGACATCACCGTCGCCTGGGCGCCCGGCGCCTTCGAGCTCCCCGTCGTGGCCCGCGCCTTCGCCCACGCCGGCAAGGTCGATGCGGTGCTTTGCCTGGGTGCCGTCATCCGCGGCGACACGGGTCACTACGACTTCGTGGCGGGCGAGTGCGCGGCAGGCATCCAGCAGGTACAGCTGGCAACCGGGGTACCCGTCGTCTTCGGGGTCCTCACGACGGACACGCTCGACCAGGCGCTGGTGCGCTCGGAGCCGGACCACACCAACAAGGGCCGCGAAGCGGCCTTGACAGGGATCGAGATGGTGCGTCTCCTCAGGAGCGGGCCTCTCTCCTAGCCGCCGTTGCGGCAACGGCGGTGATGGGCAACGCGGCGCCCGGCATTCATCGGCAATTCACAGGGTCGACACTGCGCAGACACGTCAGGCCCGTACGGTGGCACCCAGCAACCCAGCGGACCAGCACGGGAGAGCGACATGGGTGACACGGCGCCCACGGCGGAGAAGACGAGCCCGACCACGAATGACGATGCCGCAGCCGACGGTCTCGCAGCGGACGGCCCCGTCGACCCGACGGAGATCCGGTACCGGCCGGGCGTCCGGCGCGAGGGCGCCTTCACGGTGCAGTACGTCACCATCCACGGCTACCGCCGCGCCTACGTCAAGGCCGGCTCCGGTCCCGCGCTCCTGTTGATCCACGGCATCGGGGACAGCTCCGACACCTGGCGCCCCGTGGTCGAGCAGCTGACGGAGCACTACACGGTCATCGCGCCGGACCTTCTCGGCCACGGGCGCTCCGAGAAGCCTCGGGCCGACTACTCCGTGGCGGGGTTCGCCAACGGCATGCGTGACCTGTTGAGCGTGCTCGAGGTCGACCGGGTCACCGTCGTCGGGCATTCGCTGGGCGGCGGCGTGGCGGCGCAGTTCGCCTACCAGTTCCCCGACCGCTGCGAGCGCCTGGTCCTCGTGGGCAGCGGGGGAGTGGGGCGCACCGTCAGCCCGCTGCTGCGGGTGGCGGCCGTGCCCGGCATCGAGATGCTCATGCCGTTCCTCGGGCTGCCGCCGATCCGCTTCGCCAGCCGCGTGGGCGCCGAGCTGTTGCGGATGTTCGATACGGCACTCGGGCGCGACGCCGAGGAGATCCTGGCCGTGTTCGACGCGCTCCCCAACACCGAAGCCCGCATGGCGATCCTGCGCACGCTCCGCTCCAGCGTCGACTGGAACGGCCAGGTGATCACCATGGTCGACCGGGCCTACCTCGCCGAGGGCATCCCGACCCTCGTCATCTGGGGACGCCGCGACGCCATCATCCCCGTCGGGCACGGCCGGTTGATCCACACCGTCGTGCCCGGCAGCGAGTTCGAGATCTTCGACGAGGCCGGGCACTTCCCCCACCACACCGACCCGGCGCGCTTCGTGCGCGTCCTGCGCGAGTTCATCGAGCGCTCCATGCCGGCCACCTACGACCAGAACCGGTGGCGGGAGCGCCTCCGCCGCGGCAAGCGCGTCTCCGAGGCCGACGTGGCCGGTGCGCCCGGCGTCGCCGCCGTGTCCGACGTGACCGCTCTGCGGGGAGCCGAGTAAGCCGAGCCCGACGCCGGCCTCCGCTGACCGCTCAGTACAAGATGATCTGGGTGCAGCGGTAGGAGGCCATCAGCCGTTCGGTGGTCTCGTTGGTCACCGTGGCGTCCCACACCTGCGTGGTCCGCCCGAGATGCAGCGGAGCGGCCGTCGCCGTGACCTTCTCGCCCTCGCGCGCGCTCGAGATGAAGTTGGCCGAGCAGTCCACCGTCGTGAAGCTGGTCGCCCCCTCGGGCCAGTGGTGGCTGACCCCGAAGGCGCACAGGGCGTCAGCCATGGCGAGCACGACGGGCGCCCACAAGAAGCCCGTGCCGGCGATCAGCGCGTGGGTCACGGTCAGGCGGGCCACCGGGTCACGCTCCTCGTCGGGCAGGGGCAGGTCGATCCCGAGGAGCTGCAGGAAGTTGCGGGCGTCGTAGGGCGGTGGCACCGCCCCAGCTTGCCCGACCGGCGCCGTCCTGGCCCGGCCCGGCCGGCGCGTCTGCGAAGATTGACCACGATGCTCCGCCTCGTTCTGCCCAAGGGCTCCCTCGAACGCGCCACCATGCAGCTGTTCGAAGACGCCGACCTCGCCGTCAACCGCGCCTCGGACGTGGCCTATCGCGCCACCATCGGGGACCCCCGTATCGACGAGGTGCGCATCCTGCGCCCGCAGGAGATCCCGGTCTACGTGGCCGACGGGCTCTTCGATCTGGGCATCACCGGGCGGGACTGCATCGAGGAGCGCGGGAGCGACGTCGTCTCGCTCGGCAAGCTCTCCTATTCGAAGAACACGGCCAACCCGGCCCGGGTCGTGCTCGCCGTCGGCGCCGACTCGCCGGTGCACACGCTGGCCGAGCTGGCCGCCACCGTGGCCGATCGCCCGGGCCGCCTGCGCGTGAGCACCGAGTACCCCGAGCTGACCCGCAAGGCGCTCGAGGCGCACGGGATCGAGGCCGACATCGCGCTCTCCTATGGCGCCACCGAGGCCAAGGTGCCTGACATCGCCGACGCCGTCGTCGACATGACCGAGACCGGGAGCGCGCTGCGCGCCGCCGGCCTCCGGGTCATCGAGACGTTGCTCGTGTCGCACACCGAGCTGATCGCCAACCCAGCGGCGGCGGCGGACCCCGACAAGCGTCACGCCATGGAGCAGATCCACACGTTGCTGCTGGGCACACTCGAGGCGCGGGGCAAGGTGCTGGTGAAGCTGAACGTCGAGGCGCCCAACCTCGACAAGGTGCTCGCCGTCCTGCCCTCCATGCGCGCGCCGACGATCTCGGAGCTGTCGGGCGGCGGCGCCTTCGCACTCGAGGCCGTCGTGGCCAAGTCCGACATCAACATCCTCATCCCTGCGCTGCGGGACCAGGGTGCCAGCGACATTCTGGAGATCCCGCTTTCCAAGATCGTCCACTGAGGTGCGCGGCCCCGTCCCGTCCACCGGGCCGCACCACGGACGGGTGGCCTCCTTCGACGAGGCCCGGGGCCTCGGTGCCGTCGACGACGACGACGGGACGCGCTACGGCTTCCACGCCACGGCCATCGCCGACGGCAGCCGGCGCATCGACGTCGGCACGATGGTCGTCTTCACCGTGACGCCGGGCCACCGCGGCCTCTACGAGGCGCGGTCGCTGATGCCCGTCTCCTCCTGACCCTCCCACCACCGGCCGCGGTAGCGGGCCGCGAACACCTCGAGGGCGGCCTCGACCCCGGCCCGATCGCCCGTGGCCAGCAGGTCGAGCAGCAGGCCGCGCGTCACCGCCAGACCGAGCCGCGCGTGCGTGCGCGCCACGTCCGCCGGGATGCCCCACTGGACCGACAGGGCGACGTTGGCCTCCAGCCAGTGCGCCACGTCGTTGGCGAGCAGCGGCCGGATGGCGGGGTCACCCTGGAGCGCCCGCCCGTAGAGGGCGAAGAACAGGCGCTCGAAGTCGCCGAGCTCGGGGTCGGCCAGGTGGGCCCACATGCGCCGGATGAGCGCGTCGGTCTCGCCGGGCATGTCCTCGCCGAGGGCGGCCAGACGACTCTGCGTTCTGGTCTCCACCGCGCGGACGACGGCCAGCAGCAGGCCGTCCTTCGACCCGAAGTGGTACAGCAGCATGCGGTGGCTGGTCCCGATGGCCTCGGCGATGTGGCGCAGGCTCTGGTCGGCCAGCCCCTCCTCGGTGAAGTGGCTCACGACCGCATCGAGCAGGCGCTGCCGGGCCGGGCTCGCCTCGGTCCCGCCGCCCGATGCACCGGTGTCGTCCGTGGATCCGCTCATGTACCATATGGTACATTGCTGCAAGAGACAGACCGGACACACGGAGAGGAGCGCAGCCATGGCAGAGCAGGTGATCGAAGAGACGGTGATGACGACGGCGGATCCGGGGTCGGTGTACAACCTGCTGGCCGACGGCTCCACCTGGCCCGAATGGTCGCCGGTCGACTCCTTCGAGCTCATTGAGCCCGGGGACGGGACGCCTGAGGGCCTCCATGCCGTGCGCCTCTTCGTCACGGGCCGGCACCGGAGCCGGGAGCGGGTCGTGACCTGCCGCCCCGGGGTGGCCTTCGCCTACGAGCTCGAGAAGGGGCTCCCGCTCCGGGACTACCGGGCGGTCATCACCCTGACGCCGGCCGCGGGCGGTGGCACGTCCATCACCTGGCGCTCGACCTTCCGGGCCAAGGTGCCCGGCACGGGCGGGGTCTACCGCCGCGAGCTGGGCAAGTTCATCAAGAGGACGGTGGAAGGGCTGGCTCAGGCGACGGACCGGGTGCGCCAGGCCTAGGGCCGGCGGCGGCGCTCAGTTCAGGTCGTGACCGGTGCTGGCGGCGCCTTCGGAGGCGCTCTTCTCGGCGCCGTCGAGGCTCACGAAGGCCATCCGGAGCTGGGAGAGCGACTCCAGCAGGGCGGGCTCGGCCTCCCCGAGACGACCCCGCAGGCCGTCGAGCAGGGCGCCGAGGCCGTCGATGGCCAGGCGGGCCTGGAACAGCATGGGCGGGGTCTGGGACAGGTAGATGGCAGCCAGCTCGAAGAGCCCGTAGCAGTGGTTGGCCACCACGACCTCGGCCGGGGTGTGGGCCAGCTGGGCCCGCATGGCGTCGACCTCGGCCTGGGCGGCCAGCTGCTCCTCGGTCAGAGGGGCCTCCGGTGACGTCGGCGCGACGTCGGTGTCGCCCGGTTGTCCCGGGGGCGGAGAGGCGTCGTCGTCGCTCTCCTTCTTGGGGAAATGCTCACCCGACGGTGTCCACAGGCTGCTCATGCTGGTACCCTATGCTCCTTGAGTACATGGAAGCGGGGCCACCACTGAGTGGCCTCCACCTGGCCACAACCTCGCATCTGCGACGGGCACCGTGCGCCAGGTCGATCGCCTCTCTGCCGCGGGTTCTGCCCGCTGGCCGGCCTCGCTCCACCGATTGGCTTGCGGAAGGACCGCGGGCCCGAGTGAGAGGTGTGATGTCGCATCGTCGCTGAAACCACAACTGAGCACCGGATCAATGACCGAATCCGTGCCCGTGAAGTCCGGCTCGTGGACCCTGATGGTGCGCAACTAGGCATCAAGCAGCTCCCTGAGGCCCTGGCGATCGCCAAGGAGCTCGATCTCGACCTCGTCGAAGTCGCGCCGATGGCCAACCCGCCGGTGTGCCGGATCATGGACTTCGGAAAGTTCAAGTTCGACGAGGCCCAACGGGCCAAGGAGAGCCGCCGCAAGACGGTCCACGTCGGGATCAAGGAGATGAAGTACCGGCCGAAAATCGGGCCCGGCGACTTCGACACCAAGACCCGCCAAGTGGCCAAGTTCCTGGGCGAAGGACACAAGGTCAAGATCACGATCATGTTCCGAGGCCGCGAGGTGTACCACCCCGAGCACGGCAAACGGATCCTTGACCGCATCGCCGAGCAGATGGAAGGCGTGGCCAAGGTGGAAGCCGAGCCCAAGCTCGACAACCGCAACATGATCATGGTGCTCGCTCCCGACAAGCGGGCGCGTCAGGCCGCCCAGTCGAGGGAAAAGGCCCAGCAGCGCACCGACAAGCCGGGTGCCAATGCCGCACCGGAAGCGACTGCCGACCCGGCAGCCGGGAACGGGGCGAGCGAGGCGGCGGCCACCCCGACCGAGGGGAATGGCAGTGCGCCGGCAGCCGGTGGGAGCAACGGGGTCAGCGAAGTCGCAGCATCAGCCGAAGAGGGATGACGCAATGCCGAAGATGAAGACAGACCGGGGCGCCGCCAAGCGCATCAAGGTGACCGCCTCCGGCCGTTTGCGCCGTCGCAAGGCCTTCCGCTCGCACATTCTGGAGAAGAAGAGCAGCGTG
>DATBAO010000040.1:0-6268 GCA_036271495.1 Acidimicrobiales bacterium | reverse complement strand
CGCGTCGCTGACGACGGCCACCGTCGCCCCACCCGCCACCGCCGCCGCGACCCGCTCCAGCCGGCTCGCCTCGTTGTGGCCGTGCAGGGACAGGAGGCGGTCGCCGTGCGGCCCCTTGGCCGTGATGCCGCTGGCCGACAGGAGGGCCCGGGTCCGCCGCGTGTCCTCGCAGCAGATCAGGTCCGCCGTGGCCAGCACCTCGTGCGCCCGGGGTGAGAGATCACCCAGGTTCCCGATCGGCGTGGCCACCAGCACGAGCCGGCCCCGCCGCTCTCCGGTCACGGCATGCCGCTTGCTGCACCATTCGGGCCGCCGGGGCCGTTCGGGACCTCACGGACCTCGAGCTGATCGCCCACCCGCACGTTCCAGCGCTCGAACGAGCCCGCCTCGGTCTGTACGGCACTGCGGGCCGTGCGCCCCCCCAGCGCGACCCGCCACGGCTTCAGCCGGGTCATCCGCACCACGGTGAGGTCGGTGGTGAGAAAGGCCACGTCGATAGGGAATTTCATGCCTGCCGTGTGCACCGTCCTGGCGCCGTCCACGTGCAGGGCGCCCTCGCAGCCCGGGCGCCCGCGCAGCGCGCCGCGTTCGGCCGGCGAGTCGGCCAGCTCGAGCGCACACACCACATCGCCGTCCCGCAGCAGCCATCCGGACCGCATTCGTCCGAGGCTACCGGACCGCCTGCCGCATTCCGTCTAGGATCTTCCGCCTCATGTCGAAGCGAACGGTCAAGCGCAAGCTCAGGAAGAAGAAGAAGGCCAACCACGGCAAGAAGCCGAACTGCGGCCGCGGCTGACCCAGCCCTGACGGCCCGGCGGCGACGCCCGAGGCCTCACCTTCCGTTCCAGGCAACTCCCGCTGAGCCCAGCACGCCACACAGCGTGGTGGGCACGTCCGAGATGATGCCGTCCACGCCGAGGCCGAGCAGGCGCTCCATGGACCCGGCGTCGTTGACCGTCCACACGTGGACCGCCTTGCCGGCCCGGTGCGACGCGGCCACGAAGCGCTCGTCGACCACCACCAGGTCCCCCTGGCGCTCGGGCACCTGGAAGGCCACGGACGGCATGGCAGGCAGGTCCTCGCCGGCCTGCACGGCCCGCCAGGCCTCGGCGGTGGCCATGGTGCCGGCCGAGGTCGGCACGGACGGGGCGAAGGCGCGGAAGGCGTCGGTCGCGGGATCGAGGAACGACGCCACGATGACGTCGTCCGTCCGCTCGAACTCGGCCAGCAGCCGGGCCAGCGACTCCTCGTAGGGGGCGACGACCGGCGCCGTCTGCTTGATGTCGAGGTTCAGGACCACCCCGGGGAAGCGCTCGAGGACCTCACGCAGCGTGGCGATGCCGAAGGCAGGGTCGGCCGGCGCCCGGCCCCGGAAGGGGTACTCGCCGTCGGGCCGCCCCGGGGTGACGTCGGCGCCGGGGATCCACCAGTAGGAGAAGTCCATCGCCCGCAGCTCGGCCAGCGTGAAGGACGCGATGGTCCCCCGGGCCGCCGTGGTGCGGTCGACGGTGGCGTCGTGGCAGACGACCAGCTCGCCGTCCGCCGTGGCGTGGACGTCGAGCTCCACCCCCGTCGCGCCCGCCTCCAGTGCGTGGGCGATGGCGTGCAACGTCGAGGATGGCGACTCCCAGGCCCCACCTTGATGCGCGTAGGCGATCACCCTGCGCTCGAGCCAGACCGACGCGTCGCCCATCGGTCCGACGGTAACAGCCGTCACCGGGCGGGGCGCCGGACCGGGCACGGGTGGGCGAGGCCGGGGCTCGCCGTGGCGGGCCTATCCTCGTGCGGCGTGCTGGACCATCTCCTCGTCGACCTCATCGGCACCATCCGCTCCTCGTTCGACCGGGCGCTCCTGCAGCGCCAGGCCGTCGAAGAGCGCTTCCAGGTCGACGTCTTCCTCGGGGACGTGTCCTGGGAGACCTCCTACAGCCTGCCGGGCGAGGAGCAGCCGCCCCGGGTGCGGGCCGACGTGTCGGTGGACTGGCCCACGTGGAGCCAGACCTCCTACCGCAGCTGGTCCATCGGCGAGCCGCCCGACGAGCTCCCCGAGGTCGTGATCGAGGTCGCGCTGCGGGTGCAGCGCATGGCCGAGGCGCCCGACACGGAGAAGGTCATGACGGCCCTGCCCCCGACGGGGCCGCTGGGCGACCCGGCGGACCTGGTCCGCACCGCCACCACGATCGAACAGGTGCGCACCGAGGCCGACGAGGCCGAGGGCGGCCTGCGCTGGGCCGCCGAGGCGACCTACGAGGGCTCACTGCGCTTCAGCGAGCAACAGCTGGAGGAGCCGTCGCTCCTCGTCCCGCTCTTCGACGACCTGGCCCGCTGGATCGCCTCGAGGCTGATCGCGCTGGCCGACCTGCCCTTCACGTTCCTGCCGCCCGGGGAGGACGACGCCTGATCCGCTTTGCTCCCCGCCGAGCCCCCTTCACCGTCCTCGCTGTCGCCCTCACCCTCGGCGTGCTGCTCGCCGCCTGTGGCTCCTCCGCGCCGGCCGCGCCTCCCCCGAACCAGGGGCTGACCCTCGACCGGCCCACGCCGCAGACCGTGCCGCTGCTCGACCAGCACGGGCACGCCGTCACGCTCGCCGGCCTGCGCGGCAAGGTGGTCGTGCTGGCGCCCTTCCTGTCGCTGTGCCAGGACGAGTGCCCGCTGATCACCGGTGCGTTCATTTCGCTCCAACGCGACCTGCAGGCGGCCGGCATGGCCCACCGGGTCGTCTTCGTCGAGGCGACCGTCGACCCGGGCCGTGACACGGTGGCCCGGCTGGCCGCCTACGAGAAGGAGTTCGGGGCCGACTGGGACCTGTGGACCGGGACGCCGGCCGACATCGCCGCCTTCTGGAAGCCGTTCGGCGTGGACTACCAGATCGTCGCGGAGGAGCAGCCGCCGAAGACCGACTGGTACACGGGCCAGCCCCTCACCTACGACGTGAACCACACGGACGGCTACATCCTCATCAGCACCACCGGGCGCGAGCGGTTCGTCGACGCCTCGGCGCCCAATCAGAAGGGCGCGCTCGACCCGAAGCTGCGGGGCCTCCTCGACGACGGCGGCACCCACGATCTGGACAACCCGCAGGCGACCGACTGGACCACCGCGGACGCGCTGGCCGCCATCAGCTGGCTCCTCGGCACGAGTATCCCGACCGCACCTTCTTGATGGGCAGCCGGCTGCGCCGCACCACCTTGGTCGTCCCGGCAGCCCTGGCCGGATTCGCCCTGCTGCTCAGCGCGTGCGCCGGCGCCGGCGTGACGACCCTGTCATCGCCGCCGACCACGGACGCCTCCCTGACGTTGACGCTGCAGAAATCACCGGTCGGACCGATCCTGGCCACGGGGAACGGCGACACGCTGTACGACTTCGTCCCCGACACACCGACCCACAGCGCCTGCCTCGACGACGGTTGCGTGTTCCAGTGGCCGCCGCTCATGGAGCGGGGAGACGTGCGGGTCGGCAAGGGTGTCGATCACTCCTTGGTGGGCACGCTGCAGCGCCCGGACGGCGCGACGCAGCTGTCGTACGGAGGCCATCCGCTCTACCTCTACAACGGCGACGTCGCGCCGGGCGTGATCATGGGACAGGCCATCGACCAGAACGGCGGGCTGTGGTACGTGCTCAACGCCAAGGGTCAGCAGCTCACCACTTCGTTCAGCGTCACGCCGGCGAACGCGAACGGCTGACGACCCGGCGAAAACCCGCGTTCCCGACCTCGCCCAATGCAATTGCACTGAGGACGCAGACAACTGGCTCCCCGGTCGGCCCTCGGGTGGTCCACGCATCCGTGGGCTTGCAGGGTGGCTTCAGGATGATCGCCTGCTCTCGTGCCTATTCCGCCGGATGCACGACAGCAATGGCGCGAGGAAGCCACGGAGGTCCGAACGGGGGGTGTCTCTCTTTTTGCCTCGGTCGCGTCGTCGCACACGGGCGTTGAATTCACCGTCTGTTGTGCATCCGTTGTGTGAAGCGCGAAAGTCGGTAGGCTTTTTGCCGCAACGGAGGACCGAACCCGGGAGGTCGGAAACCTGTGAGTACTGCTCAGCACTCCGCGATGCAGAGCGACACCCGACCACTGGGCCGCGGCAGTCGCCTGGCATTCAACGAACAGCTGCGTCTCTTCGGGACGGTGAAGGACAGCCATCGATCCGGAGTCCCCGTCCGCACCTGGGCTGCCCTGGCGCTTGTTCTCGTCATCGTCCCCTGGGCCCTGGTCGGCTGGACCATCTGGTTACTGACGTAGGTCCGGATCTCAGGTGTTGAACCGGAACTCCACCACGTCGCCGTCGCGCATGACGTAGTCCTTGCCTTCCATGCGGGCGCGGCCGGCGGTACGGGCCGCGTTCACCGAGCCCGCCTCCATCAGATCCTCGAAACTGATCACCTCGGCCTTGATGAAGCCGCGCTCGAAGTCGGTGTGGATCACGCCGGCCGCCTTGGGGGCGGTGTCACCGATGTGGATCGTCCACGCCCGCGCTTCCTTCGGCCCCGCCGTCAGATAGGTCTGCAGGCCGAGCGTGGCGAAGCCGACATGGACGAGCTGCTCGAGACCCGACTCCTCCTGGCCGTAGCTGGACAACAACTCCGCGGCATCCGCGGCGTCGAGACCGGCCACCTCCGCCTCGATCTGCGCGCACAGGACGATGGCCCGCGCCGGGCGCACGCTCTCGCCCAACCGCGCCGCCAAGTCGGCGTCGCCCAGGTCGCCCTCGTCGACGTTGAAGACGTAGATGAACGGCTTGGCCGTCAAGAGGTGCAGCTCGCGCAACAGGGTGACGTCCACCTCACCCTTGGCGGCCGCCTCGGCGATGGTGCGGCCCGCGCTGAGAATCCCTTCGGCGGCGGTCACCGCATCCACGGTCGGACGGAGGGCCGGATCCCCCTTTGCCTCACGGGCCAGCCGGGGCAGGCGCTGCTCCACCGTCTGCAGGTCGGCCAGGATCAGCTCGGTGTTGACCGTCTCGATGTCGCTGGCCGGATCAACCCGGGCGTCGACGTGCACGACGTCATCGTCGTGGAAGGCGCGCACCACCTGGCAGATGGCGTCCGTCTCCCGGATGGCCCCCAGGAACTGGTTGCCCAGGCCTTCTCCCTGTGACGCGCCACGCACGAGACCGGCGATGTCGACGAAGGTGACGGTCGCCGGAACGATGGGTGCGCCGCCGTAGAGATCGGCCAGTTGCTGCAAGCGCGCATCGGGCACCGCCACGACGCCGACGTTGGGCTCAATGGTGGCAAAGGGGTAGTTGGCCGCGAGCACCTCGTTGTTGGTCAAGGCGTTGAAGAGCGTGGACTTGCCCACGTTGGGCAGGCCGACGATGCCGATGGAGAGACTCACGGACTCGGTCTAGCCCGGGGAGAAGCCCGCAGCGGCGGCCAGCGTCTTGAGGTCGGCTTCGGGCCGCGCCCCGGTGTGGGAGATCACCTCGGCTGCGCAGAGCGCGCCGAGCCCCGTGCTCTCGACCGGCCCCATGCCGTGGGTCAAGCCGAACAGCAGGCCCGCGGCGAAGAGGTCGCCGGCGCCGGTGGTGTCGACGACCTGCTCGACGGCGGCGGCGGGGACCTCCTCGGGCCCCCGTGCGGTCAGCACGGTGGCGCCCTGGGCACCCCGCGTCATCACGACGAGCAGCCCGGTCTCCTCCGCCGCCTCCAAGGCGTCCTTGTAGGACTGCACCCCGAAGAGCATGGTGACCTCCTCCTCGTTGCCGAGCAGGATGTCCACGTCGTCGAGGAGGAGGTCGAGGAACTCCCGCTGGTGGCGTCCGACGCAGAACGGATCGGACAGGGAGAGCGCCACCGAGCCCTCTCCGGCGTGGGCCGTGGCCGCGGCGTGGCGCATCGCCTCCTTGGCCGCCGGCACGTCCCAGAGGTAGCCCTCAAGGAGCACGATGGAGGCGCGGGCGACGAAGGGCGTCGGGACCCCCGCCGGCGTCAACGTCCACGCGGCACCGAGATACGTCCCCATGGTGCGGTCGGCATCCTCGGTGATGAGCACCATGCAGCGCCCGGTGCCGAGCCCGTCCCCGGCGGCCGACTCGCTCACGTGCGGCTCGAACTCGACACCGGCCGCCCGGAGGTTCTCGGTGTAGGTCCGGCCCACCTCGTCGTCGGCCACCGTGCCCACGAAACCGGCGGTGCCGCCGAGCACGGCGATGCCGGCAGTGGTGTTGGCGACCGATCCACCCGACACGTACCGGGGGGCGCCCATGAACTCCTGGACCGAATTGGCGGTCGCCAGGTCGATCAGGGTCATGGAACCCTTTTCCAAGCC
>DATBAO010000039.1:0-8410 GCA_036271495.1 Acidimicrobiales bacterium | reverse complement strand
CGCCGCTCCTCCTCGTCGTCACCTTTCTCCTCTTACTGGTGGTCCTGGTGCCGGGACTGGGCGTCCACGTGCAGGGTTCGAGCCGCTGGGTGGGCTTCGGGCAGTTCCGGCTGCAGCCCTCCGAGTTGATGAAGTTGGCGCTCACCCTGTTCGCCGCGGACTTCATCACGCGCCGCCTCGACGAGGATGCCGCCGACCGCCGCATCATCGGTCCCCTGCTCATCGTCACCGGGTTCGCCTGCGTGCTGATCCTGGCCCAGCCGGACATGGGCACGGCCATGGTCCTGGGCTTCATTGCGCTCGCCCTCCTGTTCGTCTCGGGGGTGCGCCTGGGCCCGGTCATGAAGGTGATGGCCGCCCTCGTCGGGCTGGCCCTGATTGTGGCCGTGGCCTCGCCCTACCGCCGGGCCCGGTTGCTGTCGTTCATGGACCCCTCCGCGCACAGTTCGGGCTCGGGCTACCAGGTGATGCAGTCGCTGATCGGGCTGGGCTCGGGCCACTTCGTCGGTTCGGGCCTGGGCGGTGGCCAGGCGCAGTGGGGCTTCCTCCCCAACGCGCACACCGACTTCATCTTCTCCGTGATCGGTGAGCAACTCGGGATCGTCGGCGCGCTTCTCGTCCTGGCGCTCCTGGGCGGATTCATGTGGCTCGGCATCCGCGCCGCGGTGCAGTCGGTCGATCGCTTCGGCGCGCTCCTCTCGCTCGGGCTGGTGGCCTGGGTGGGGGCGGAGACCCTCATCAACGTGGGCGCGGTGGTGGGCGTGCTGCCCGTCACGGGCATTCCGCTGCCCTTCATCTCGTTCGGAGGCTCGTCCCTGGTGATCACCATGGCGGCGGCCGGCATCCTGATCAACGTGGCCCGGCAGGGCGAGTCCGGCACGGCGCTGCGAGTCGCGGGGTCGGGCCGCCGGCCCGCCGGCACGGCCCGGGGTCGGTGAGCGCACCGCGCGGCACGGTGATTGCGGGCGGCGGGACGGGCGGTCACATCGTCCCCTCACTGCAGATCGCGCGCGCCCTGGTTGACCGGGGCCACCCGGCCGACTCCATCGAGCTCTACGGCTCGCGCCGCGGCCAGGAGGCCACCACATGGCCGACCTTGGAGTTCCCGCACACGCTCCTGCCCGGGCGCGGCGTGCGCCGGAGCATGCGACCTTCCGCCTGGTGGGCCAACGCGGGAGCCGTGTTCGGCCTGGCCTGGGCCTGCCTCCGTGCCGCCGGCTCGTTCCTGCGCCGGCGCCCGCGCGTCGTGGTCGTCGTCGGCGGCTACGCCAGCTTCCCGGCCGGGGTCGCCGCGTTGTGTACGAGGGTGCCGCTGGTGTGCATGACCACTGATTCGGTACCCGGCGCTGTCAACGGGTTCCTGGGCCGGTTCGCCGCGGTCAACGCTGTGGCGTTCGCGGGGACCGACCTGCCGCGGGCCCACGTCACGGGCACGCCGGTCTGGCCCGCGCTGGCCACGCTGCAGCACACGCCCGCGGGCGAGAGCGCCAGCCGGGTGGTGCTGGGCCTGCCGCCCGACCGCCAGACGGTGGCTTGCGCCGGGGGCTCCCTCGGGGCGCGCCGGGTCAACAGAGCGGTGGCGGACCTGGCCGGGGCCTGGGCCGCCCGTGCCGACCGAGCGCTGTACCAGGTGACGGGTCGACGTGACTACGAAGCGTTCGCGCCGACGCCGGAGGGGGGCACTGGTCCGGGCCTGCGTTACCGGGTGGTGCCCTTCGAGGACAAGATGCCCGACTTCTACAACGCCGCCGACGTCTGTGTGGTCCGAGCCGGGGCCATGACGGTGGCCGAGGTGCTGATGGCGGGGGTGCCGGCCATTCTGGTCCCACTTCCCGGTGCGCCCCGTGACCACCAGACCCGCAATGCCCGGGCACTGGTCGACATGGGCGCCGCCGTCCTCCTGCCCGACAGCGAGTGTGACGGCCGCCGGCTCGCACGGGAGCTCGAGGCGCTCCTGGCCGACCCCGAACGTCTCCGCTCCATGGGGGCGGCGGCGCGGAAGAACAGCCACCCCGACGCGGCGGCCCGCGTCGCCGAACTGGTCGATGCCCATGCCCGCTGACTCCGCCGCCGCACTGGACCTGGCGCAGCCCCGGCGCATCCACATCGTGGGCATCGGCGGCGCGGGCATGAGTGCCATCGCCCTCGTGTTGCGGGCCATGGGCCACCACGTCTCGGGTTCGGACCTGAAGGACTCACCGGTGGCCGAGCGCCTGCGCTCCCACGGCATCACGGTGGCGGTCGGGCACGCGGCAGAGAACCTGGGGGGCGCCGATGCCGTGACCTACTCACCCGCAGTGCAGCCGGAGAATCCCGAGCTCGCCGAGGCGCGCGCCCGGGGCATCCGGGTGGCACCGCGCTCCGAGGTGCTGGCCGCCATCTGCGCCACCCGTCGCTGCCTGGCCGTGTCGGGAACACACGGGAAGACGACGACCGCCTCCATGCTCTCGCTCATCCTGGTGGAGGCGGGACTCCGGCCCTCCTTCCTGATCGGGGCTGACGTCAACGAAATCGGGACCAACGCGGTGTGGGACACCGGGGAGTGGCTCGTCGTCGAGGCGGACGAGAGTTACGGCACCTTCCAGGCGATCAGGCCCGATCTGGCCGTGCTGACCAACGTCGAGCCGGATCATCTCGACTTCTACGGGACCTTCGACGTCCTGCGGGCCGCCTTCGCCGACTTCGTGGCGGCGGCGCGGGACGGCTCGGTGGTCTGCGCCGACGATCCGGAGGCGGCGGCCATCGGCCGCGAGCACGGCGCGACCACCGTCGGGGCCGGCCCCGACTCGGCCTATGTGATGGAGCAGCTCGATCTGCAGCGCAGCTCGGTGTCCTTCACCCTCCGGGGCCCCGAGGGGGTACTCGGCCCGATCGCCATCGGTGTGCCGGGCCTGCACAACGCGCGCAACGGGGCGACAGCCGTCGTGGCGGCCCTGCAGGCGGGTGCTCCCTTTGCCGCCGCCCAGACAGCGTTGGCCCGCTTCGCCGGGGTGACGCGCCGCTTCGAATTCCGGGGCGAGGCCGCCGGGGTCACCTTCGTCGACGACTACGCCCACCTCCCCGCCGAGGTGCGCGCCGCCCTGGCCACGGCCCGCACAGGCGGCTGGCCCCGCGTCGTCGCCGTGTTCCAGCCGCACCGCTTCTCCCGGACCGCTGCGCTGGCTACCGAGTTCGGGACGGCCTTCGCGGACGCCGACGTACTGGTGGTGACCGACATCTACAGCGCGGGGGAGCGGCCGGTGCCCGGCGTGTCGGGCCGCCTCGTGGCCGACGCCGTGCGGGACCAGGACCAGCGCCTCCCCGTGACCTACGTGGCGGGCTGGGAGGAGCTGCGCCAGACGGTGGCGGCGGAGCTCCGCCCGGGCGACCTGTGCCTGACGCTGGGCGCCGGTGATCTGACCACGCTGCCCGATCAGCTGCTCGAGTCGCCCCAGTGGTGACGCCGGTGCACGGATGACGGTGGCGAACGATGCGCTGCGCGCACTGGCCGCTGCCCTCGGAGCGCGGGCCACGCTGGGCCGGCCTCTGGGGCCGCTGACCACGTACGGCGTCGGTGGCCCGGCGGCGCTCTTCGTCGATGTCGAGGGTCCGGACGATCTCGACGCGGTGCGGCACGCCCTGTCGCAGCATGCGGCCGGGGGGACTCCGGCTCCGGCGGTCTTCGTGCTCGGACGCGGCTCCAACCTGCTGGTGGCGGATGAGGGATTCGAGGGGATGGTCCTGCATCTCGGTGCGGGCTTCGGGGCCATCGACCTGCCGGTGCCCGGCGCAACGCCGGCCGTGGTGCGGACGGGCGGAGCGGTCGCGCTGCCGGTGCTGGCCCGCCGCGTGGCCGACGCCGGCTGGAGCGGCCTGTCGTGGGCCGTGGGCGTGCCGGGCTCGGTCGGCGGCGCGGTGCGGATGAATGCGGGCGGCCACGGCGCCGACATGGCATCGTGCCTCGTTCGCTACAGCTGGGTCGACCTGTGCAGCGACGCCGGGGGTACCGACGGCGCCGACCGCCTGGCCTACGGCTACCGCTCCTCGTCGGTCGGGGCGGCGCAGGTGGTGGTGGGGGCGGAGTTGGCGGTCACGCCTGGCTCGGCCGAAGAGGAGCGGGCGGCGGTCAGCGCCATCGTCACGTGGCGCCGCGAGCACCAACCGGGCGGCTCCAACGCCGGCTCGGTGTTCACCAACCCTGAAGGTGATTCGGCCGGAAGGCTTATCGAAGCGGCCGGGTTGAAGGGGTTCCGGATGGGCACGGCGCACGTCTCGGAGAAGCACGCCAACTTCATTCAGGCGGACAAGGGCGGCCGCGCCAACGACGTGCTGGCCCTCATGACGCATGTCCGGGATGTCGTGGCGGAGCAGAGCGGGGTGGTGTTGCGGGCGGAGGTCCGCCTCCTCGGCTTCGGGGGCGGGGAGACTGGCTTGGTGGACGGGAACGAGGGGCAGGCCGGCTCGGCGCCGGCGGGTGCGATGCCATGACGGCTGACGAGACGAGCCGAGGGAAGCGCACAGCGCCCCCGCTTGGACGGATCCGCCGCATGGACCCGCGCATCTCCGCCCGGCGGACAGCGGTCATCAAGGAGCAGGGTCGGCGGCGCCTCATCATCGCCGGGAGTGCCCTCGGCCTGGCGGCCCTCGTCGTGGGCGGCTGGTTCCTCGTGCACACGCCGCTCTTCTCCGCCCGCTCGGTGAGCGTGGTGGGCAACGTGCACGAGACGGCGGCCGACGTGGTGGCCCAGGCCGGTCTGGCCAGCCACCCGCCTCTGCTCGACGTCGACACGGGCGCCGCCGCGGCCCGCCTGGAACAGCTGCCCTGGGTGCGCTCGGCCGCCGTGCAGGTGTCGTGGCCCGACGGCGTCCACATTGCCGTGACCGAGGAGACGGCCAAGTTCACCGTCAGCACGGCCGCGGGCAAGTGGGAGTCCCTCAGCAACGACGGCCGGGTGCTCGGCGAGTCGGCCACCCGCCCGCCGGGCCTGCTGCTCCTGACGGTGCCCGAGCCGCCCGGCGAGCCCGGGAGCGTGCTCTCCACCAAGGATGCGCCGGGGTTGCGGGTCGCCTCCTCGCTGCCGCCCTCCTTCGTGGGGCAGGTGACCGCCGTCACGGTCGAACCGGCCGGCTGGGTGCAGTTGGCCCTGACCACGCCGGTCGTCGTCGACATCGGCACGGCAGTGGAACTCACCGCCAAGTACGAGGACGTTTCCTCCATTCTGGCCGGGGCCACCCTGCACAACGGGGATGTGATCGACGTCAGCGTCCCCGATGCGCCGACCGTGACCTCAGGGTGACCTAGGATGCTTGACCTGCCTGAACACCCACCCGTATGGTGGGAGTCACGTTCCCGCACCGTGAACATCAACCTTCCCCAGAGGTTCAGGGATGGGTGGCTGGTCGCAGTCCGCGGGCGACGTCTGGCGGAGACCACCAGCGAGTGACCGGTCGGCGATCGACCCGAGGACGAGGGAGTTCATGACGACCGTGCCTTCCCAGGGCAACTACCTGGCAGTGATCAAGGTCGTCGGGGTCGGCGGTGGCGGAGTGAACGCCGTCAATCGCATGATCGATTCCGGTCTCCGCAACGTCGAATTCATCGCGGCCAACACCGACGCCCAGGCGCTGCTCATGAGCGACGCCGACCTCAAGCTGGACATCGGGCGCCAACTCACCCGCGGGCTCGGTGCCGGCAGCGACCCCGAGGTGGGTCGACTGGCCGCCGAAGAGCACCGGGTGGAGATAGAGGAGGCACTGCAGGGTGCCGACATGGTCTTCATCACCGCCGGCAAGGGTGGCGGCACGGGGACCGGCGCGGCCCCCGTGGTGGCCGAGGTCGCCAAGGGCCTCGGCGCGCTGACGATCGGCGTGGTGACGCGGCCCTTCACCTTCGAAGGCCGTCGCCGGGCGATGCAGGCCGAGAAGGGGATCCAGATCCTCAAGGAGAAGGTCGACACCCTCATCGTCATTCCGAACGACCGCCTCCTCACCGTCTCGAACGACAAGACCAGCATGGTCAACGCCTTCAAGATGGCCGACGAGGTCCTCTTGCAGGGCGTGCGGGGCATCACCGACCTCATCACCGTGCCGGGGCTGATCAACACCGACTTCGCCGACGTGAAGATGGTCATGACCAACGCCGGCACTGCCATCATGGGCATCGGCTCGTCCATCGGCGAGGGCAGGGCGGCCAACGCGGCCCGTGCCGCCATCACGTCCCCGCTGCTCGAGGCGTCCATTGAGGGCGCCCGGGGCATGGTGCTCAACATCGCCGGTGGCTCTGACCTGGGCCTGTTCGAGGTGAACGAAGCCGCCGAGATCATCCACGCCGTGGCACATCCCGATGCCAACATCATCTTTGGCGCCGTGATCGACGACACCATGGGCGACGAGGTGCGCGTCACGGTGATCGCGGCCGGGTTCGAGCGCTGGGAGGAAGGCACCGGGCCGACCACCAAGGCCGGCGATCTGGCCTCGACGATCTTCTCGACCCCTGAGCCGGTGGACATCTTCGCCGACGCCACCGGGGCCGAAGAGGAGCTCGACTTGGGAGACGACGATTTCGACGTCCCCTCCTTCCTCCGCTAGCGACGACGTCGCGCGAAGGCTGATCGCGGTCCGGGAGCGGATCGAACGCGCCGGCGGCGATCTGTCCCGGGTGCGGCTGATCGGCGTCACCAAGAGCTTCGGCCCCGAGACTGTCGTGGCGGCCCGCGAGGCCGGGCTGACGGACCTGGGCGAGAACTACGCGGCGGAGCTCGAGGCCAAGGTGGCCGCCGCCGGCCCTGGGGCCGACGGGGTGGTCTGGCACTTTCTCGGCGCCGTGCAGCGCAACAAGGTGGCGCAACTCGCCCCGCTGGTCGGGCTGTGGCAGAGCGTCGCCCGCGAGTCCGAGGGCGCCCGGATTGCCCGCTTCGCGCCGCAGGCGCGGGTCCTGGTCCAGGTCGAGACGACGGGGCTGCCCGGTCGCAACGGCTGCCCGCCGGCCGTGGCGGGGGAACTGGTGGCCCGGCTCGTCGATCTCGGGCTCGATGTGCGGGGGCTCATGACCGTGGCCGCACCCGGTGAGGGCGTGGCCACGCAGTCATTCGAGACCCTGAGCCGTCTGGCCGACGGTCTCGGGCTGGAGGAACGGTCCATGGGCATGAGCGACGACCTCGAGGCGGCCGTGGCCGCCGGATCGACCATGGTGCGCATCGGCCGGGCCCTGTTCGGCGCCCGCCCACCGGTGACCGCAGCGTGAGGTGAAGGGCGACGCCGGATCTCAGCGGGAGGCCGCCATCAGCCTGAGCAGGAGCGTGAAGGCGGCGAAAGGCGGCGCCCGGGGCTGCCAGGACCCGACTGGGTTGCCGAGCAGGCACTACGCTGTCCGAGGACAGGAGAAGGAATGTCACCCTCGTTCATGAAGAAGACCATGGTGTATCTCGGCCTGCTCGACGACGAGTATGACGAGTACGACGACCTGGAGGACCGCGCCCCGCGCGGGTTCTCGGCCGCGACCCGAGTCGATCCCCGGTCTCAGGATCAGGAGCAGGTCGAGGAGTTCAGCGGCGGCATGAGCCGGGTCCGCACCATTCCCCGCGAGTCGGCCCAGCCGAGCCAGCAGCCCAGGTCAGCGCCCAACAATGTGGCGCCGCGGCCCTCGGCCGTGCGTGCGGTGCCGGTCGATCCGACCATGAACCCGACCGGCCCGGCGCCGGCGCCGTCCGGGCGGGTGCACGTCGTCGCCCCCTCGCGTTTCGGCGACGCCAAGGAGATCGCCGACCGCTTGAAGGACAACCGCCCGGTCATCGTCAATCTCCAGATGGCCGACCGCGACCTGCAGCGGCGCATGATCGACTTCTGCAGCGGCGTCACCTACGCCCTCAGCGGCGAGATGGAAAAGGTGGCGGACCAGGTCTTCCTGCTGGCGCCGACCAACGTGAAGGTTTCCGAAGAGGAACGGCAGCGACTGGTTGAGCGCGGCTTCGGCCGCGACTGAGCGGACTACCCTCGCGGGCTGATGAGCCCTCTTCATTTCCTGGCGTGGCTGATCGAGGCCTATATCTGGCTCGTCATGTTCCCCTACGCGATCCTCAGCTGGTTCCGGATTCAGCCCGGGACGACGCTGGCCCGCATTCAGTTCTTCCTGTACCGGGCGACCGAGCCGGTCCTGCGTCCGGTACGCCGGATCATCAAGCCGATGGGCGGGCTCGACTTCTCATTTCTCATCGTCATCCTCGTTGCGCAATTTGTCTTGATTCCCGTGCTTCTGCGCTGATCCCGCCATACCCAAGAACCACGGGGGGTGGTGGTTAGACTCGTGCCCCATGGACAATTCTCAGGCTCCCTCATCGATCCTCGACACGCTTCGCACCGTGGAGTTCCGCCTCGGGCTGAAGGGCTACAACGTCGACGAGGTCGATGAGTACCTGGACAAGGCGGCCCAGGA
>DATBAO010000038.1:0-18856 GCA_036271495.1 Acidimicrobiales bacterium | reverse complement strand
GCGGCCCCCCGGCCTCGGGGTTGTTCGCTCCGCGCGCTCCAGCCCTGTCATATTGGGGGCGTGCCGCTCAGTGGGCCGGGCGAAGTCAATTTGACCATGACCCAGGAGGTCATCTTCATCGCCGCCGCCGTGGCGGTGTGTGTGCTGGTCGGCTTCATCGCCGCCGCGCTCGGAAGGCGCTCGGGTCGCCGGGCCATCTCGCAGCGCCTGGCCTCCCTCGGCACCCGCCTCGGGCTCGATCCGCCGCAGGACGAATACAACGTCGAGACCTCCCTCGCCTACCTCGAACAGGTCACCGGTGGCGCCGCCCAGGCGGTGACCGAGTCGAGCTCGGACGCCATCCGCCTGCGGCGCTCGCTCGACACCCTGACCCAGGGCGTCGTGCTGTGCGACGAGAACGGCACGGTGATCTACCGCAACGGTCGGGCCAACGCCCTCATGGTCAGCCGCCACGGCGACGCCCTGGCCGCCCAGGCGGTGACCGACGTCCTCGAAGACGCCTGGCACGAGGGCTCGGCCGAGCGCACGCTCGACCTCTACGGCCCGCCCCGCCGCACGCTGCAGGTACGCGCCCGCCAGATCGACGACGGCCGGCGGCCGCTCGGGGTCATCGCGCTCATTGAGGACGTCTCGGAGCGGCGCCGCCTCGAGGAGATCCGGCGTGACTTCGTGGCCAACGTCAGCCACGAGCTCAAGACGCCCATGGGCGCGCTGGGGCTCCTGGCCGAGACGCTGGTCTCCGAGCCGGACCCCGACGTGGCCCAGCGCCTGGCCGGCCGCATCCACAACGAGGCCTTCCGGGTCAGCCGCATCATCGACGACCTGCTCGACCTGTCGCGCATTGAGTCCGAGGAGGCCCCGCCGCGCGAGCCGGTGCTGGTCAACCTGGTCATGGCGGACGCCATTGAGCGGGTGCGGGCCACCGCCGACCAGCGGGGCATTGAGATCGTGCTGCACGAGCCCTCGCCCCCGGTCGCCGTCCTGGGCGACCGCCGCCAGCTGGTCTCAGCCATGCACGCCCTGCTCGAGAACGCGATCACGTACTCCTACGACAACTCAAAGGTCGTGGTCACGGGCGCCGTGCAGCGCTTCAACCCGAACGCGAGCCACCCCTCCGTCACGGGTGGTTTCGGGCCCGACGGCGGTGACAACGGGAACGTCGATTCCGGCGAGCTGGGTGGCGCCGGTCCCGACCCCATCACCGGGGAGTACCCGTCGGTGACAGCCGACGCCGCGGACTCGGGCAGCTCGGGAGCCGGCGCCGGCGCGGACGGCGCCGCCACTGAGGGTGCGGCTGACACGCACGAGGCCGACGGCGCCGCCACCAGCGACGACAAGCCGGGCGCAGGGGCCACCGTGGACCCGGTGTTCACCCCCGAGATCCTCGACCAGTACCCCTCGACCCTGGGCCAGACCGCGCCCGGCACCTCGGCCGCCACCGGCACGACCGCCCCCACCATGCCCGTGCCTCCGGTGGTGACCGCCGAGGGTGACGCCGCCGGAACCGGTCCGGCGGACTCCAGTGCGGCCCTCTCCCCCAATTGGCGCATCGAGGAGCGGGACAACGTCCGCCTGTCGGTGCAGGACCACGGGGTCGGTATCCCGGCCCGCGACCTCGATCGGATCTTCGAGCGCTTCTACCGCGTCGACCACGGGCGCAGCCGGGACACCGGCGGCACCGGGCTGGGCCTTTCCATCGTGCGCCACGTGGCCAACAACCATCAGGGCTGGGTCGACGTGGAGTCCCGCGAGGGCGAGGGCTCGACGTTCACCCTGGTCCTGCCGGTGCAAGCGGAGCGGGTGGCGTGACCGGTGGCGCCGCGGGCAAGACCGCCAAGAAGGCCGGTCGGGCGGCGCAGGGCGAGGGCCCGGTCAAGGTCCTGCTGGCCGAGGACGAGGAATCCTTCATCGAGGCACTGACCATCGGCCTGACCAACGAGGGCTTCCGGGTCAGCGTGGCCCGCGACGGCAACGAGGCGCTCCAGCTCTTCGACGAGACCGCCCCCGACATCCTCCTGCTGGACCTCATGCTGCCCAAGCTCTCGGGCATCGACGTCTGCCGGGCCATCCGCACCCGCTCCCAGGTGCCGATCATCATGGTCACGGCGAAGGGCACCGAGATCGACACCGTCGTTGCGCTCGAGGTCGGCGCCGACGACTACGTCACCAAGCCCTACCGCCTCCGTGAGCTCGTCGCCCGCATGCGGGCCGTCCTGCGCCGGGCGCCCGGAGGCTCCGAGTCCGGTGACCTGGCCGGATCCATTGAGTTCGGGACCGACGGCATCTGGGAGTCCAACGGGATCAAGGTCGACTTCGACCAGCGCCGCGTGTTCGTCCGCGGCGAGGAGGTCCACCTGCGGCGCAAGGAGTTCGAGCTGCTCCGGCTGCTGGTCGAGAACTCCGGCCGGGTGCTGACCAGGGACGTTCTCATCGACCGGGTGTGGGGCACCGACTACATCGGCGACACCAAGACCCTCGACGTGCACATCAAGCGCCTGCGCTCGCGGATTGAGGCCGACCCCTCAACCCCCGTTCTCATCACGACCGTGCGCGGCGTGGGCTACCGCTTCGCCGCCGCCTGAGACGCGGGCCGGGACCGGACCTGAGGCGGGTCCGAGGCGGGCCCGGTGTTAACGCGTTAACGCACCACTGCGCTGCCCCGGTGCGCCGGGCCGCCGGCGCACACGCGCTGACCTGGTGTGGCCCGGGGCGCCTTGCTTTGGCCCCTGGAGACTGTGACACTCGACGCCGTTCGACGACGGGGTTGAGGATGGTGCATGTCAGGAGTCGGTAGGGCCGCTTTGTGCGCGGCGCTCGCAACAGTCGTCCTGTTTCTCCCTGCAGCCTTTCTCGACACAGCGGGTGCGGCGATCGTCCCGCCCCAGTCCCCCGGGTCCAACATCTCGCCGGCGCCGGGCTACTTCGGCCCCTGCGGCAGCATCGCCGCCCCCAACCCCTATTGCCCGAGCGGGCTGAACGTGCTGTACGGCGACCGCCAGGCCGAGGGGGTGGGCCCCATGAGCCTGCCCAGCAATTACCCCTCCCTCACCTCCGCTGAGCAGCTCTTTGTCCTCACCGACCTGGAGCGCATCGACCGTGGCATCGCGCCGATCCCCGGCCTGGCGGCCAACCTGGACGCCATCGCCCAGGCCGGTGCCAACGCCCAGCGCGACCCGGGCTTCCCGCCCTACGCCAACGGGGGCGGCTCCACCTATTCCTCCTCCCCCTCCCTCGGGTCATCCATGGCCATGTGGATGTACGACGACGGGCCCGGCGGCACCAACTCGGCCTGCCCGTCCGGCGGCGGGGGCGGCTGCTGGGCCCACCGGAGCATCATTCTGGGCCAGTACGCGGCGCCCGCACTCATGGGCGCGGGCACCGGCCCCTCGACCACGCAGCTCTTCGTCGGAGGCGACACCGTCGACACCCCGTACTTCACCTGGGCCCAGGAGATCCCCCTGCTCCCGGTCGGGGTCTTCCCCTACGGCGTCAACGACTCGGTCCTGCCCGGCGGCTCCCAGACGACGCCGATCCAGCTGTGGGCCTCGGGGGAGAACATGAACATCACCGCCACCCAGGTCGGCGGCCAGGGGGTGTTCGCGGTCAGCGGGTCGAACTGCAACCTGCCGCCGGGGGCGACCTGCAACCTGTCGGTCACCTTCACCCCGCCGTCGATCGGGGTCTTCACGGCGACGCTCAGCGTCACCGGCCCCAACGGAACCATGTCCGTCCCGCTGCGCGGGGTCGCCAGCAAGGGGTACCACCTGGTGGCGGCCGACGGGGGCATCTTCAGCTTCGGTGATGCCGCCTACTCCGGCTCGACCGGCGGCCACCGCCTCAACCAGCCCGTGGTGGGGATGGCCGCCACCCACGACGGGGGTGGCTACTGGATGGTGGCCAGCGACGGCGGTGTCTTCAACTACGGCGACGCCGGCTTCTACGGCTCCATGGGGGGCAAGCGCCTGAGCGCGCCGATCGTCGGCATCGCCGCGACGCCCGACGGCAAGGGGTATTGGGAGGTGGCGTCCGACGGCGGCATCTTCAGCTTCGGCGACGCCCACTTCTACGGGTCGCGGGGCGGCCTACCCGTCGACGGGTCCATCGTCGGCATGGCGGCGGACGCCACGGGGCACGGCTACTGGCTGGCCTCCTCCCTGGGCGGGGTCTTCAGCTTCGGCGACGCCGCGTTCCACGGCTCGGCGGGCGCGCTGCACCTGAACCGGCCGGTCGTGGGCATGGCGTCCACGGGCGACGGGAACGGGTACTGGCTGGTGGCCAGCGACGGCGGCATCTTCAACTACGGCGACGCGTCGTTCCAGGGCTCGACCGGCGGCATTGCGCTGGTGCGGCCCATGGTGGGCATGGCCGCCACCCCCGACGGGGGCGGCTACTGGCTCATCGCCTCGGACGGCGGCGTCTTCAACTACGGCGACGCCGGGTTCTTCGGCTCCATGGGCGGTCGGGCGCTGGTCCAGCCCGTGGTGGGGGGCGCCGCGCAGTACTGAGCCGGGGCGGGTCAGACCCTCAGGCGCTCGAAGTCGTCGGGGACGGTGACCCCGCGCAGGGAGGCCAGGTCGACCTGCTCCCCCAGGTGCGTGAGGATGAGGCGCACGTCCGGATGGGCGGCCTGCACGGCGCGGACCGACTCCTCGTCCATGTGCGTGGTCGGGACCCCGGGCGGGGTGTGCCGCCCGTTGCACTCCAGCACCAGCACGTCGGCCGACTCGGCCAGCTCGGTCAGTCCGGCGCAGGGCGTGACGTCACCCGTGTAGCCCACGACCTGGTCACCACGGTCGAAGAGATACCCGAAGCAGCGCAGGTAGGGGACGTGCACGACCTCGACGGCCCGGAAGCGCAGCGGCCCGGCCTGCTGGTCGGTCCCGTCCACCTCGACGAAGCGCAGGTCCAGGTTGGCGTAGGCGGACTCGGTCACCGAGCCGACGGCGCCGGACTCGTTCAGCTGGCGCAGGTGCGCCTCAATGCCGGGCGGCCCCACCACGTGGAGCGTCCGGCCCCCGCCGGCCTCGGCCGCCGCGCCGAGCAGGAAGGGCCAGCCGAAACAGTGGTCGGCGTGGAAGTGCGAGACGACCACCACCGCGATGTCCTCCAGCGCGAAGCCGCAGCGCCGCAGGTGGGGCAGGGCGATGGGCGAGGGCTCTACCAGGACCGACGTATCCAGCACGAAGCTGTTCCAGTAGCGGCCCGGGGGGGCCATGAAGTTGCCCGTCCCCAAGAAGGTCAGCTCGGTCATTCAGGCCCCGTCACCACGAGTCCCGTCACCGGGTGTCGGCCAGCGACAGCAGCGCCGCCACCAGGATCGGGTCCCCCTCCACCGCGGCGTCGGGCACCGGGAGGCGCCGGTAGAGCATGAGCACCAGGTCGGAGGCCGAGGCCCGCAGTTCGGAGACCCGGGCGGCGCGCTCGCCCCCGGGCCCCGCCACGCGCCAGCTGGCTCCCGTGTCCGTGGCGGTCAGCGTGACGGCGCCCGGCAGCGAGGCCAGGTCTTCGCCCACCATGATCTCAATGAACTCGGGCACGCCGTCGTCGGCCAGCCCCGGGTGCAACGGCGCCTGCGCACCGGCCACGCCCTCGGCGTCCCAGCGGTGCACGGAGATCTCCTGCGCCTGGTGCCGTCCCACCGCACCCGCGGTATGCGGCTCGGGCCACCAGGCCCAGCACGGGGAGTCGGGGCCGACCTCGCGCAGGGCGCCCAGCAGCGAATAGGTGCACCAACCCAACCAGGCCAGCAGGTCGCTGTCCTCGGGGAAGGCGGTGAGCGCCGCCCCCGAGCGCGTGGCGGCGTCCTGCGCCCGCACGTTCTCGCTCCAGTACCACTGGACCTCGCCGATGTGGTGGGCCAGGTCACGCACCGTCCACTCCGGCGTGGTCGGCACCCGCGCCTCGAGGTCGAGCGCGGCGACGGTGTCGGCCATGCGGCGGCTCTCCGCCGCAATGATCTCGAGGCGGTCACCGAAGCCGAAACGCTCGCTCGGCCCGCTCCCCTCCACGTCGGTGACCGTCATGGGGCCTTGAGCAGCAGTTCCCCACCGACGTAGGGCGCCAGGCACTCGGGCAGCAGCACCGTGCCGTCGGGTTGGCGCCCGTGCTCGACCAGCGCCGCCCAAATGCGGGGCCAGGCCAGGGCCGAGCCGTTCACCGTGTGCACCAGCTGCAGCGGGCCACCGCCGGCCGGCCGGAAGCGCACGTGGGCCCGGCGTGCCTGGTAGTCGCGGAACCAGCTGACCGAGCTCACCTCGAGCCAGCGGTCGACGCCGGGCGAGTAGACCTCCAGGTCGAAGGTGCGGGCCGACGAGCCACCGAGGTCGCCGCAGCACAGGTCGAGGACCCGGTAGGGCAGCGCCAGCTCCTGCAGCATCGTCTCGGCCCGCTGCAGAATGTCGGCCTGGGCGCCCAGCGCGTCGTCGGGCGTCGTGTAGGCGAACAGCTCCACCTTGTCGAACTCGTGCACCCGCAGCAGCCCGCGGGTGTCCCGGCCGGCCGAGCCCGCCTCGCGCCGGTAACAGGCCGTCGCCGCCGTGAAGCGGAGCGGGAGCTGGGACTCCTCCAAAATGTCGCCCCGGTGCATGGAGGTGAGCGGCACCTCGGCCGTCGGGATCAGCCAGAGGTCGTCACGTTCGAGGTGGTAGGCGTCCTCCTCGAACTTGGGCAGGTGGCCCGTCGAGGTCATGGTCCCGGTCAGCACCACCGTGGGCGGCCTGATCTCCTCGTAGACCGGCGCGTGACGGTCGATGGCGAAGGCCGTCAGCGCCCGCAGCAGGCGCGCCCCCGCCCCCCGGTAGAGCGGGAACATGGAGCCGGCCAGCCGGGCGCCGCGCTCCATGTCGAGGATCTGCAGCGCCTCGCCGATCTCCCAGTGCGGGACCTGTTGGTGCTCGGCCCTTCCGGGCTCCGGACGCCCGGCCTCCTGCCCGGGCCACCAGCGCCGGAGCTCCACGTTGTCGTCCTCGCCCAGCCCGTTTGGGGCCTCGTCGGCCGGGATGTTGGGCAGGTAGAGCAGCCCGGTCTGGCGCTGTTCCAGGTACTCCTCGGCCTCGGCGCTTGCGACCCGCTCGTCGTCGCCCAGCCGGCGGCTCCGCGTGCTGAGCTCCGCGGCCCGGGTGTCGTCGCCTTCCTTCTTGGCCTGCCCGACCAGGCGCGAGAGCTCCTTGACCTCCGCCCGCATGGTCTCGGCGACCCGCAGCCGCGCGCTCCACGCCGCGTCGGCGGCCAGCACGGCGTCCACCTCGGCCGCCTCCACGCCCCGCCGGGCCAGCGCGGCCTTGACGGCGTCGGGATCCTCGCGCAACGCCCGGATATCGATCACTCCTGCTCAAAGTAGCCTGCGACGCCGTGCCAGCTGTCGAGGTCACAGGCCTCACCGTGCGTTACGGGCCCCCCGGCACACCGGCCGCGGTCGACGGGCTCGACCTGCAGGCGGACGCGGGCGAGGTGCTCGTCGTGCTCGGGCCCAACGGCGCCGGCAAGACGTCGACGGTCGAGACGCTCGAGGGCTACCGGCGCCCCACGGCCGGCCAGGCCCGCGTCCTCGGTCTCAGTCCGAGCGCCGACCACGCCGCGCTCAGCGGTCGCGTCGGGGTCATGCTCCAGCGCGGCGGCGTCTACCCGATGCTCGGGCCGCGCCGCGTGCTCACGCTGTTCGGCGACTACTACCCGGCGCCGGTCCCGACCGACGAGCTGCTCGACCTGGTCGGCCTGCGCGCCGTGGCCGCCACGCCGTGGCGCCACCTCTCCGGCGGCGAGCAGCAGCGGCTGTCCCTGGCCCTGGCCCTGGTCGGCCGGCCGGAGGTGGCCTTCCTCGACGAGCCGACGGCCGGGGTCGACCCCGAGGGGCGGCTGGCCATCCGCGCCGTGGTGGCCGGGCTGAAGCAGAGGGGCGTCTGCGTCGTCCTCACCACCCACGAGCTGGGCGAGGCCGAGAAGATGGCGGACCGCATCGTGATCCTGTCCGCCGGCCGCGTGGCGCTGGAGGGCACGCCGCACGGCCTGACCGCCGGGGCGGACGCCGGCGCCGGCGCCCCCAGCGTCGTCACGTTCGGCGCGCCCCCCGCCCTGAATGTCGTCGCCCTCGCCGCCGCCGTCGGGCCCGGGGCCACGGCCCGCGAGACCGCCGCAGGCCGCTACCGGGTGGAGGCCCCCGGCGCGGAGACGCCCGCCGTCACCGCCGCCGTGGCGAACTTCCTGGCCGCGCAGGGCGCCACGCTGACCGACCTGGCCACGGGCAAGAGCCTGGAGGACGTCTACTTCGAGACCGTGGGTGCCGCCGCGTCGGCCGCCGACGACGGCGCGCCCGAGGCGGCCCGGCCCGCCGGTCGGCGCCGCGTGCGGCGGGCCCGGTGAGCGCGACCGCCGCCGGCGCGCTGCGCCCGCTGACGGCGCAGACCGGCGCGGAAATCCACATGACGCTGCGCCGCGGCGAGACACTGCTGCTGACCCTCGGCATCCCCGTCGTCTTCCTGCTCTTCTTCTCGAAGGTCTCGGTGGTCTCCACCCCTACGGCGACGCCGGCCAACTTCTTCGTGCCCGGCATCCTGTCGCTCGCCGTCATGTCGACGGCGATGGTCTCGCTCGGGATCGCCACGGGGTTCGAGCGCGGCTACGGCGTCCTCAAGCGGCTCGGCGCCACCCCGCTCGGCCGCCCGCGCCTCCTCGGGGCCAAGATCGTGACCATCGTCGCGGTCGAATTGCTGCAGGCCGCCGTGCTGCTGCCGGTGGGACTGGCCCTGGGCTGGAACCCCGGCGGTGGCGGCGCGGCCGCAGTGGCCGGGGCGATCGGTGCCGTGCTGCTCGGCTCGGCCGCCTTCGCCGGCATCGGCCTGCTCATGGCGGGCAGCCTGCGCGCCGAGGTGAACCTGGCCGCCGCCAACGGCCTCTACCTGATCCTCCTGCTGCTCGGCGGCATGATCGTCCCGCTCTCCAAGCTGCCGGGGGGCCTGGCCGACTTCGCCAAGCTGCTGCCGGCGGCCGCGCTCTCGACCGGCCTGCACGCCACCCTCGGCAGCGGCGGTGCCGTGCCCGCCGAATCCTGGGCGGTGCTGGCGGTCTGGGCCGTCGCAGCGCCCGTTGCCGCCGCCTTCACCTTCAAGTGGGAGTGACCGAAGTAATTTCGTAGGACCGGAAAGAGGCGGGGGCGGGATGTCGGATCAGGACTGGCTGACGAAGAAGACCGTGCTCGCCCTGGTGGCCATGGGCCTCGCGGTGATCACCATCGCCAACGACTTCACGGCCTTCAGCGTCGCCATCCCGGTGATGCAGCACGAGCTGCACGCCAGCCTCTCCACCGTGCAGTGGGTCATCAACGCCTACGCACTCATCTTCGGCGTCGCCATCGTCACAGGCGGCCGGCTGGCCGACATGTTCGGCCGGCGCCGGGTCTTCCTCATCGGCACGGTGATCTTCGCCGGGTTCTCGCTGGCCTGCGGCCTGGCGCCCAACGCGCTCACGCTCATCATCTTCCGCGGCCTCATGGGCATCGGCGGCGCCATGATGTGGCCGGCCGTCCTCGGCATGACCTTCGACCTCCTCCCCGAGACGAAGGCCGGTCTGGCCGGCGGGCTCGTCATCGCGGCCGCGGGACTGGGCAATGCGATCGGACCGCTCGTCGGCGGCGCGCTGACCCAGGCCCTCAGCTGGCGTTGGATCTTCTTCGTCAACCTCCCCATCGCCGGGCTCGCCGCCGTGGCCACCCTCTGGACGATTCCGCACGACAAACCGGTCCAACCGGGGCAACGACTGGACTATGCGGGCGTCGCCACCCTCAGCATCGGACTGATCGCGTTCCTGCTCGCCCTCGACTTCTCGAGCTCGTGGGGCTGGGGCAGCATCAGGGTCGAGCTTCTCGTCGCCGCCTCGGTGATCCTCGTCGCGGCCTTCACGTTCTTGCAACGCCGTCCCCGCGACAACGCCCTGCTGCCACGCGACGTCATGCACAACCGAAACTTCCTGACCGCCTGCGGGTGCGTGCTCTGCATCGGGCCCGTGTTCTTCGCCGTCCTGGTCTATGTGCCGCAGATCATGATCAAGTCGCTCGGTTACGACCCGCTCACGGCCGGACTGGGGCTGCTCCCCATGATGGTGACGTACGCCATCGTCTCGTTCATCGCCGGTCCGCTCTACACGCGCATCGGTGCCCGCATCTCGGTCTCCGGTGGCGCCGCCTGCATCACGATCGGCATGGTGCTGCTCGCCCTCCTGCCGGCCCATCCCGACTACGTCTCGCTGTTGCCCGGCCTGCTGCTCCTCGGCGTCGGCGTCGGCTTCTTCTTTTCCTCGGTCACCACGGCCGGCGTCACCTCGCTGGACCCGGCACGAGCCAGCCTGGCGGGCGGTGTCGTCTACATGTGCAACGTCGCCGGCGGCTCGATCGGCCTCGGCATCGCCACGGCCATCGTCGCCGCGGCACCGAACGACTCGACCGATTTCGTGGGCGGCGTCACGGACGCCTTCACGTTCGATGCCGTGTTGGCACTGCTGGCCACGGTGATTGCGTTCGTGGGGCTCGGCCGCCGTTCGTCGGCGACGGTCCGCCTCGCCGCCACCTGATGCACGCGGCGCGCTACGTCGCGCTGGGCAGGAGGGCGCGCTCGTCGGCCGTGAACGCCGAGGGCGTCAGGCCGTCGCCCCGCACGATCTTGCCGATGGTCCCGTCTCCCTTGACGAAGACGGCATAGGGGTCGCCCCGGAAGAAGAAGGCGCCGCTGAGGACCGTCGCATCGGGGTCGTAGGCGACGGGGAACGTCACCCCGGCCTCGCGAATGAACGACTTGGCCTTCCCGGGGGCGTCCTCGCTGTCCACGCCGATGACGTGGATCTTCGAGAGCGCACCACCGGCCTGGTTCTGCGCCTTCACCGCGGCGGCCAGCGGCGGGAGCTCCTGATGGCAGCTCGGGCACCAGTTCCCGAAGAAGAGGAGCACCGCCGGCGTCCCGTTCGCGCCGCCGTCGGCCGGCACCGAGACCTGCGTGGAACCGGAGGGCCCGACGTTCTGGCGGCTGAAGGACGGCACGGGGCTCCCCACCCCGGGCGCGTTCGCCGTGTTCGGGCTGGTGCCGATGCTCGTGGTCACCCCGACGATCACGATGATGAGAAGCCCGATGCCGAGCCCGATGAAGATGAAGCGCTTGCGGGGACGCCGGACCGGCGGCGCCGACTCTGCCGCGGCTCCGTCACCGGGCGCAGCCGCCAGCGGCGGCTCAGGAGGTGGTGCGTCCGTCATGGGGCGGGACGCTAGTGAAGGTGATTGGAGATGAGTACGTCACCCGCCATCGCCACGAACAGCACGGTGAGGTAGGTGATGGAGTACCCGAAGACCTTCATGGCCTCGCGCCCGGTCGCCCGGTCGCTCTGGGCCAGCCCCCACAGGCGGGTCACCAGGTAGAGGAACCCGGCGCCCAGCACAGCGGCGGTGATCATGTAGATCCAGCCCAGGTGGGCCACCGGACCGAAGAGGAACGACACCGCCACCAGCGCCACCGTGTAATAGACGATTTCGGTCGTCGTGCGCTTCATGGAGGCCACCACGGGCAGCATGGGCACGTCGGCCGCCCGGTAGTCCTCCTTGTAGCGGACGGCCAGCGACCAGAAGTGCGGCGGCGTCCAGATGAAGATGATGGCGAAGAGCACGACCGGCGCCCAGGCCAGGCTGTTCGTGACGGCGGCCCACCCGACCAGGACCGGCACCGCGCCGGCGGCGCCGCCGATCACGATGTTCTGGGTCGAGCGGCGCTTGAGCCACAGCGTGTAGACGAAGACGTAGAAGAGCGTGGCCGAAATGGCCAGCACGGCCGGCAGCAGGTTGACGGCGAGCCACAGCTCGACGAAGGCCGCCACCTCGAGCGCGAGGGCGAAGACCAGGGCGGCGGTGGGCGTCATGGCGCCGGTCACCAGCGGGCGGTTCTTGGTCCGGTTCATCAGCCGGTCGATGTCGCGGTCCACCACCATGTTGATGGCGTTGGCCCCGCCGGCGGCCAGCGCGCCACCGGCCAGGGTGGCCGCCATCAGCCACACCGGAGGCACGCCGCGCTGCGCCACCACCATGGTGGGGAGCGTCGTGACCAGCAAGAGCTCAATGATCCGGGGCTTGGTCAGGGCGACATAGGCCCCGACGGTCGATCCCGACCACTTGGCTCGCCGGCCCGGAAGGGCGGGCGCCTCAATGGACATGTCCGAGCAGCCTACGGCCGAAGGCTCGCCCGGGACCAGGCGAGCGGCGCCGATACGCTTGCCCGGAGTGTCGCGACGCCGTTCCCTCACCGTCTCGCCCGCCCTCAGCCACCGGCTCAATGTCCTGGCCCTGGTCCTGACGGCCCTCATCGTCCTGACCGGGGCGGCCGTCCGGCTGACCGGATCGGGCCTGGGCTGCGCCGACTGGCCCGAGTGCTCGGTCGGCCATCTGACCCCGGCGCTGCAGTTCCACGGCCTGGTCGAATTCGGGAACCGCCTGGTCACCGTCGTCATCACGGTGGCGGTGATCGCCTCCTTCCTGGGGTCGATCTTCCGCTCCCCGCGCCGCCGCGACCTGATCTGGCTCAGCGGCGGCCTGGTGGGCGGCGTCCTGGCCCAGGCCGTCCTGGGCGGGATCGTCGTCTACACCAAGCTCAACCCGTACCTCGTCATGGTGCACTTCTTCGCCACCATGCTCCTCCTGGTCGACGCGGTGGTGCTGGTCCACCGCTCGCCCCGGGACTACGGCCCGGGGTCGGCCCACCTGCTGGTGCCCCGGCCGCTGATCCGCCTCTTCTACGGCGCACTGGCGCTCCTGGCCGTGGTGATCGCCGCCGGCACCGCCACCACGGGGGCCGGACCGCACGCCGGTGACGCCTCGGGCCAACAGGTGGCGAAGCGCATCCCGATTGCGTTGCGCGACATGGCCGAGCTCCACTCGAGCCTGGCCCTCCTCCTGATCGGCGTCACCATCGGCCTGGTGGTGGGCATCCACATGGGCGACGTGCCGGAGCGGGTGCGCCGTGCCGCGCGCATCCTGCTGGTGGTCATGGTGGCGCAGGCGGCCGTGGGGTACACCCAGTACTTCACCCACCTGCCGGGCCTGCTGGTCGAGGTGCACATCCTGGGCGCTACCGCGCTGGTGATCGGCACGGTGCGGACCTTCCTGGCCTGCACGTACCACGCACCCGAGGTGCTGCCGGCCCCTCTGGTCCGCGACACCTCGACGCCGAGCGTGCCGATCGGTGCCCATTAGGCTTACTTGTCCCGTGCCTCCGGCACGGTGCCGGCCCCCATCGTCTAGCGGCCTAGGACACCGCCCTTTCACGGCGGCAGCACGGGTTCGAATCCCGTTGGGGGTGCTTTGTCGCCGACCGGACCCCGTTTCGGGGACAGGTCTTCTGAGAATTTGAGTCGTGAACGACGCGGGAATGGTGCCCGAGCAAGAACGCGGGCCCTCGTTCGGTCAGACTGAACCGGAGCACGGACGAAGAAGGACGGGGGCACAATGCGGTTCAACCACATGGAGCTGACCTTTCCGGTCGGCAGCCTGACCACAGCGCTACGTGAGGAGATCGACGGTTTCTACGGCTCGGTCTTCGGCTGGAAGGGTTTCGACACGGAGGTGGTGGGTCAGTCCTGCCACCTGCTCATGCCCGACGCCGATCAGTTCCTCCTGCTGGCCGAGAGCGAGCGACCGATGAGCTCCCCCGGCTTCGACCACCTCGGGCTGTTGCAGGACACCCGCCAGGACGTCGACGACCTGCTCCAGGCCTGCGAGCGGTTCGCCGAGAAGGACGACCGGGTGTCGATCAAGCGGTACGAGGACCTGGTGTATCCGGGCCTGACGGTGCACGCCTTCTACGTCAAGTTCCTCCTGCCCATCTACTTCGATGTGCAGAGCATGGAGCGCTCGTAGGCCGATGCGGTTCGATCACATGGAGCTGACGGTTCCAGTCGGCAGCCTGACCACGACGCTGCGCGAGGAGATCGACGCTTTCTACGGCTCGATCTTCGGGTGGAGCGGGTTCGACATCGACGTGGCCGGACGGCCCTGCCGACTGTTGACGTGCGGCTCGAACCAGTTCATCCAACTGCTCGAAAGCGAGCAGCCGCTGCAGTCACCCGGCTCCGACCACCTCGGATTGCTGCTGGACTCCCGCCAGGACGTCGATGACGCGCTCGAAGCGTGCGAGCGGTACGCCGAGAAGGACGATCGGGTCTCCATCGAGCGCCGCCAGGACCTCTCCTATCCCGGTCTCACGGTGCACACTTTCTACGTCAGTTACCTGTTGCCGATCTCCTTCGACGTCCACAGCCAGGACGCGTCATCGCGACCGCCTACGACGGGCAGGCCCCGGCCGTCACCGTGATGTACACCTGCGTGGGATGCCCGACGGTCTGCACGGTGAGGTGGCTGGCGCCGGGCTTCGAGGTGATGCGCCCGTTCTTCACTGCGGAGCACCAGCCGTTCGGGTAATGCTGGCGGGCCGCGACGAAGACGGTGGTCACGCCCTGCGCCGCCTGCGTGGGTGAATAGACCATGTTGAACGCCCCGGTGAAGGGATTAAAGATCACCGAGTTGGGGTCGCCCGCCACCGCCTGCGGATAGGTCCTCGAGAGGACGCCCACGATCGGCGAATACGACCCGTCCGGCTGCACGAGACCCTCGGCGGACGAGCCCGTCGGGTCGTCGTAGAACTTCCAGGCCCAGTAGATCCAGCCGAGATCGTCCAAACCGGCCCACTCGACGTCGAAGCCGGCCAGCGGGACGCTCGTCGTCGCCCCGAACTCGCTCATGAAGATGGCGGGTCCGCTCGGCTGGGCCGCCGAGCTCATGGAGAGCCGGGTGATGTCCTGCTCCGAGGCAGCGGTTTCCTCAGCCTGCAGGCACTTCAAGAGGTCGGTCGGGTTGCCCGTGACCGGGCTGCGATCGCCGCAGTACGTGTGGAAGTTGAACACGATGCGCTTGAAAGGCAGCGGGCCCAGCTGCGAAGGGATGTTCCCACCCGTCACCCAGTAGATGTCCGGCTCGACGAAGGTCAGATGATGGCTGTCGACCGACTGGATCGTCGGCACCACGCCATTGCTCGGGTCCCCGGGAGGGCAGTTCAGCGCGCCGGCTCCGTTGGCCAGGAAGGCGGTGTGGGCCGTGCCGACGTAGAAACACTCCAGCTGTCCGGTGTAGGTGGACCCCGAGGCCGTCTGGGTCTCGGTGGAAAAGGGTTCGTTGTACGGGTCGTATCCGACCACCCACGGATTGTTCTTGAACTTCTGTGCCACGGTCTTCCAGACGAGGTCGTAGTTCCCCTGCAGGTTCCCCACGACGTCATTGCTCCAGAAGTGCCCAACCGCTGTCTGCAGGGTGGGGTTCGAGTAGTTGCTCGACCAGCGCCCTCCCTTGGGAACGATCGGCACGTTGTTCGTGCAGACGGCCCAATCAGGTGCACCCTCACCGCGGAAGTTCTGGTTGTAGACATCCTGGTGCATGTCGAGCAGCGTGTAGATGCCGTACTTGGCCAGGAGCGACACCGTGGCCGCCACGTGGTTCAGGTAGGCCTCGGCGACGGCCTGGTTCCACTCGTGCGCGTTGCCCGGTGCCCCGGGTGTGCAGACCTGTGGTTGGTTCGGCCCGCCCGATCCCGGTTCGAGGGCCTGCCACTCAATCCCGAGTCGCACGACGTTGAAGCCGAGCCGCTGCATTTTGGCGGCATCGGTCGCGTCGAAGTTCCACGGCTGACCCGGATCGGGGTACGCGATGTACGGCGCGTGCTTGTACACGACGTTGACGCCGTGCATGAGGATCACACGGCCCTTGGAGTCGTAGAGGTAGGGCCCCCCGGGTGAACCGAGGTAGCTCGGGACGTTCGGCCCGAGCCCGAGCGATGACACGCCTTTACTGGTCTGGTACTTCACGCCCGAGCCGCGCAAGGTCAAGACGTGCGGCGTCAAGGCGTTCACGTTCGGCTGGTTGACGACGTGCTGCGGCGCCGTTGTCGTCGTTGTCGACCCGAGGATCGGCGCTGGAGCGACCGTGGTGCTCGTGGCCGCTGGTGCCGTGGTCGACGTCGTTGTGCCCGCGGGCGCGGTCGTCGTCGTGGGCGGCTTGGACGTCGTGGTCGACGACGGCGTGGGTGCAATCGTCGTCGTGGTGGGTGCAGCGTCGGCGCCCGTCGCCCCGATCAGGCCCAGGAGCGGCCCGCAGACGGCGACCATCAACGCAACCTTTTTTGGATAGGTGAACCTCGACCCCATCAGATCCCTCTCTGCGTCCGCCACCAATTCCGCCGAACCGCCGACCGTCTCGGCTCCATCGTAGAGAGCAAGGCGGGCTGGGGACAGGATCCCGTGCCGAGTTCTCGGTGCGCGCTGGTGGGTCACTTCGGAGGCACGTCTAAATCAGACGACCAAGTCGCTTCCCACGGACGAAGAGATCGGCCGACGCCTGCAGGTCCTTCTGCATCTGCGCCTGGTTCTCCAGCAGCTCGTCGGCCCACAACATCTGGAGCGTCGTCTGGACCCGGTCGGAGCGCTGTTGATCCCGGACGTCCTCGAAGGCCTGACGCAGGACATCATGGAGCACTTCTCCGTGCGGTGGTGGTTCGTCGAGCACGTCGGTGCGGTCGGCCAGGAGGTCGGCAAAGCGCTCATACCAGCGGTGGTTCGCTGCATAGGCATCGCGCAGGACCGCTTCGGCGACTGTCACCGACTCGACTTCCGGCTGGCCGGCGTCGGGTGGGCGGACGGCGTACGTTCCCAGGGTGAAGGCGGCCAATCGGAGTCGGTTCGACCCCGTGAACAACCGGGAGATCGTCTCGACCGACACCACCTTGGCCCCGCGCTCGGCAAAGAACTGACGGAAGGCGTCGTCACAGAGGAGGTAGGCGCGGTGTGAGGCTTGCTGGCTGGCGTCGGTGTCCACGTGCCGGCGGGTCACGGTCAGCCGCTCGACCGCATCGGCCAGGTAGGCCGAACTCGTCGCGAACGCCGTGGACAGCGCGCGGCCCAGTGCGGCGGTCGCACCCCTGGGCCAGAACAGCAGCCCGACGACGATGCTCACGGCACAGCCGATGGCCACGTCCTCGATCCTCGTCAGGCCGACCTTCCAGCCGGTGGGCTGAATGATGTTGAAGAGGATGATCACCACCAAGGTGAAGGCGGCCTGGCCGGCGGCGAAGGAGATCATCAGGGGAGCCAGGCCCGAGAGCAGGACCGCCAGGGGAAGCAACACCCAGAGCAGGACTCTGTGATCGGCGACGCCGATCATGATGGCGGAACCCACCACGAAACCGACGGCGGTGCCTCCCACGGCACGGAGGGCCGTCGCTCCGGTCCCCAGCGCGCTGGAGCGCAGGACCGACATGGTCCCCAGCACCACCCAGAACCCGTGCTGGACGTTGGTGACCTCGACCACCGCCACCGCGAGGGCCAGTCCAACTGCCCCGCGCAAGGCATTGCGGAACCAGACGGATCGGAAGGAAAGATGCGAGAGAAGCCGTTGGACCAGGGCCTGGGGTGCGGATTCGTCGCCCATGCCCATGCGGCGATCGCCCACCGGCTCGGCCCCCGCCGCTTCCAGCGCGGCATCGGCGACCACCTCTGTCGCGATGCCCAAGGCGCGCGCATGGAATCCTGGGTCGAGCGCGCCGGCGATGCTCTCGTCCGGGATGCGCTCGGGCGGCGGAGCGGAGTCCGGCACGGCTTCTGTCTCGGTCAGCGAGGTCACATCGGCTTCGAGCGCGACGGTCATCAGCCGATCGAGCTTTCGGGCGGCTTCCTGCAGCGATGCGATACGCGTCGGATCGTGGATCGGGTGGCCCTCGCCGTCGCAGATCACCGCTGCCGCCTGATGCAGTGTCTCGGCCACCTGCTCGGTGACGGCCCGGGCCGGCAGCGGTGTCGTCGACCACTGCTCGTCTCGGATCATGACCGTGTTGTCCGCCACCCACTCGACGCGACCTACGAGTTTGGACAGTGCCGCGGCGCCTGCCGCCGCACCGGTCGGGGGATAGGGCGTGCCCGAGAACTGGTCACTGAGGCGCTGCAACTCGGTCGCTACGTCGGCGTAGGCCTCCTGGGTGTCGGCGCCGCAGGAACGTGCGTAGGCGAGACGGGCCACGGCTGAGACGGCCGACGCCAACCGACGTCGGAGATTGTCGTGCCACGGCGGAGGCCAGACGAACATGCAGCCCGCAATGCAGGCGACGCCGGCGATCGCCCATCCAATGAGCCGGGGTCCGATGGCAGACACCGGCTGGGCCACCGCGACGGGCAGAACGAAGGTGAGCAGTGCCGCCGTCGTCGCTGTCGCCGCCTGCGGCGCAACGATCCCGGCGAAGAGCACGGCGAAGCCGACGACTGCCATGGTCGCGACGGCCGCCACCTTGTTCGTCGAGACGGCGGTACCCAGCGCCGTGAAACAGGCCCCGACGACGAAAAGACCCCCGTACGAGGCGAGACGGGCGTGCGGGCGCCCAGTGAACTCGACCAGGAGGAGGAGGGCGAACGAGCCGAAGGCAGCGAAGAGCGCGACCTGGGGGTTGGAGAAGATCGTGTGCGCCAGCGCGAAGACCACCGGCATGATCACGGCCGCCCTGACCGAGCGTTTCAGCACGAGGAGATCCGGGTCCCTGGCGCGGATCCGGCCGAGCACGCCCGGTCGCGCCGGCGTCGGCGTCACCGCGGCGGTCTGCTGCGTCACGAACGGGCGGGAGTCATGGAGTGGTCATCCCTTCGCCGGCAACGATCGCGCGAAACCGACCCCGAGGTCGACCCACTTCCCGAGCTGGCGCTTCGTCCGGAGGTCCTCGCCATCGACCCGCAGCCAACCGGGCATCGGACGCCCGCTCATGACGGCGACCGAGGCCGTGGTGGTGGCCACCAGTCGGGCGGGGCG
>DATBAO010000037.1:0-8200 GCA_036271495.1 Acidimicrobiales bacterium | reverse complement strand
CGCTGCTGGGGCTCGAGGGCATCTGGACCCATCTGCCCGTCGCCGACGGCGGGGCGGAGGATCACGTTTACACGGAAGGCCAGCTCGACCGCTTCGACGGCCTGGTGGCCGACCTGGCCGCGGCCGGCATACGGGCCCCGCTGCTCCACGCCGCCAACACGGCCGGCGCCATCGCCTTCCCGCGGGCCCGCCACGACATCGTCCGCTGCGGGCTCGGCCTCTACGGCTACCTGCCCGGTCCGTCCGTCCAGGAGGCGTTCGACGCGCAGGCGGGCGGCGAGCAGTTGCACCCGGCCATGGCGCTCAAGGCGCGCGTGGTGGCGGTGCGCACGCTGGAGGCGGGGGAGCGTCCCTCCTACGGCCGGCGCCGCCCGCTTCCCGTGCGCTCGCGCGTGGCCACCGTGCCCATCGGCTACGCCGACGGCGTGCCGCGCTCGCTCTTCGACGGCGGGTATGCGGTCCTCATCGGTGGCGTGCGCCGCCCGCTCGCCGGCTCGGTCACGATGGACCAGATTGTGGTCGACTGCGGCGACGACGACTCGGTCCGTCCCGGCGACGAAGTGGTGCTCCTCGGGCGACAGGGGGACGAGGTCATCACGGCCGACGACTGGGCCGCACTGGTGGGGACGATCAGCTACGAGGTGGTGTGCGGCGTCGGACCGCGCATGCCGCGTGTCGTGATCAACCGTCCCGACGTGCCCGGTGCCTGACGTCGACGCCCTCGAGCGGCTGCGGGTCACCGCGTCCACCTGCACGCTGTGCCCTCTGGCCAAGGGGCGCACCCAGGTGGTCTTCGGCGTCGGCGCGCCCACGGCCGACCTGCTCTTCGTGGGAGAGGGCCCCGGACGTGAGGAGGATCTGGCCGGCGAGCCGTTCGTCGGCCGCTCCGGCAAGCTGCTCGACCGCCTCATGCGGGAGGAGGTCGGGCTGACCCGGGCCGAGTGCTACATCGCCAACGTCGTCAAGTGCCGGCCGCCGCAGAACCGCGACCCGGCGCCCAAGGAGATTGAGGCCTGCCGTCCGTACCTGACCGAGCAGATCGCGCTCATCGACCCCCGGGTGATCGTCACCCTGGGGAACTTCGCCACCAAGCTCCTGCTGGAGACCACCAAGGGCATCCGCGAGCTGCGCGGCCAGGTCTTCGACCGGGGGCGGGCCAGCCTCGTCCCGACCTACCACCCGGCCTATGTGCTGCGGGCGGGCGGCGAGGCCATGGCCGAGATGCGGGCCGACTTCATCCGGGCCAAGCGCCTGATGGCGGCGGAACGACCGTGAGCGGGCCGGTGGAATGGACGAGCGAGTCGCCCGAGGCGACGCGCCAGCTGGCCGGGCGGGTGGCCCGGTTGTGCCGGGCGGGCGACGTCGTCCTCTTGATCGGCGACCTCGGCGCGGGCAAGACCGTATTCGCCCAGGGGTTCGCCGCTGCGCTGGGCGTGCCGGGCCCGGTGACCAGCCCGACCTTCGCCCTGGTGCGCCACTACCGCTGTGGAGCGGACAGCCCGGTCGGCGTGCTGATCCACGCTGACGTCTACCGCACCGGCTCGCTGGACGAGGTGGCCGACCTGGCCCTGGCCGAGCTGGTCGAGGAGGACGCCGTGGCGCTCGTGGAATGGGGCGAGCTGGCGGCGCCTGCGCTGGGCGACAGCGCGCTCGAGGTGACCCTGGTCGCGCCCGACCCTCTAACGGAGCCCGAGCGACGCGTCCTCCGGGTGCTGGGGCGGGGCCGCTGGGCCGAGCGGTCCGATGCGGTGGCGGCACTGCTCGCTCCCGCCGACGGCAGGGCTTCGTGAGCGAGCCCGGCGCCATGGTGGCGCTGGAGACGGCGACCGAGACGGTCGGGGTCGCGGTGCGCACGGCGAGCGGCGTGCAGGCCGACCTGACGCTGACCGGGCGTCGGCGCCACGTCGAGACGCTCACGCCGGCGCTGGAGCACCTGCTCACCCAGCTGGGCCTCGTCCCGGCCGACATCGGCGTGGTGGCGGTGGACGTCGGCCCCGGGCTCTTCACCGGCTTGCGCGTCGGCCTGGCGTCGGCCAAGGGACTGGCGCAGTCGCTCGGCATCGGGATCATCGGGGCGACCAGCCTGGACATCCTGACGGAGGGTGCCGCTGCCGCGGGCCTGCGCGGCCTGGTGCTGGCCTGCGTCGACGCCCGCCGGGGCGAGGTGTTCGCCGCCGTGCACGAGGTCACCGGGAGCGGCGCACCGGTGGAGCGTCTCGCCACCGGTTTGTTCGCGCCCGAGGACCTGGCGGCCGCCTTGCCTGCGCTGGCCGGCGCGCCCGTGCACGCCGTGGGCGACGGTGCGCTGCGCTACGCCGATGTGCTGAAGACAGTGGCCGGGGTCGCCCCGGGGGCGCCGGGGCTGGCTTTCCCCCCACCGGCGGCGCTGCTCACCCTGGCCCGGGCCCGGATGGACGCGGGCGAACCGCCAGTCGCGCCCGCCACGGTCGTTCCTCTCTACATGCGGGAAGCGGACGCGAAGAGCAACTTTGCCCGTGCCGTGCGGGCCTGAGGACGCTGACGTCGTGACGCTGCGTATTGAGAAGCTGAAGCGGAGGGACCTCCGCCACGTGCTGCGCATCGAGGGCAAGGTCTTCCCCGAGCCGTGGTCGGTCGCCGTGTTCAATTCCGAGCTGGCCCTGCGCAAGGGCCGCCTCTACCGGGCCGTGTGGGACGGCGAGGAGATGGCGGGCTACATCGGCTTCATGATGGTCGACGACGAAGCGCACATGACGACCATTGCGACAGCGCCCGCCTTCCAGCGCAAGGGCCTGGCCACCACGATGATCGTCGACGGCATTGAGACGCTGCGCGCCGGGGGGATCAAGCACATCTCGCTGGAGGTGGCGGCCAACAACGAGCCGGCGCAGGCGCTCTACCGGCGTTTCGGCTTCGCCCCGGTCGCCGTGCGCAAGAACTACTACCCGGTGACCGGGCAGGACGCCCTCGTCATGTGGGTCTACGACATCGACTCCGAGGAGTACACGCTCCGCCTCGAGGAGCTGGCGGCCACGGGGCAGCCGATGGAGCACGGCCGCTCTCGTTCCCGCTGACGCGGGGACGTCGCCGCTCCAGACCTCGTGACGCCGTCCGCATGACGCGCAGTGCGGATGCGACCCGGCCGATGGATGCGCGTCTGCCGCAACGTGGCCTGGCAGACTCTCCCCGCTAACCGATCATTGGGGCGTGAGGGCACGCCGTGAAGGAGGGGTCATGCGGGGCAACGGCAAGGTGAAGCAGTTGGCGGCTGTGTTGAGTGCCACGATGCTCGGACTCGGCGCCGGCACGTTGGCGGCGGGATTGAGTGCCTCGAGCGCCGGGGCGGCGTCAACGACTCCCCTCGGTCTCTATGTGGGCGATGTCGGCGAGAACACCGTCTCGAGCTTTCCCATCCCGTCGACCGGTGATGTGCCGCCGAGTGCCACGGTGTCGTCGGCCGGCATCGATCAGCCCTACAGCCAGGCTTTCGACGCGGCCGGCGACCTGTGGGTCTCGAACTGGTCCAGCGGCTCCGGCGGCTCGGTCGCCGAGTTCACCGGATCACAAATGGCGGCTACGGCGACCGTGACCCCAGTGGTGACGATCGACGGTTTCGACGGCCCGGTGGGCGTGGCCTTCGACAAGGGAGGGAATCTGTGGGTGGCGGATTTCGACGCATCGAACCTGAGCGAGTTCACCGCAGCCCAGATCGCCGCCAGCGGGTCCCCGACCCCCACCAGGACGTTCACGGATGTTGACGGAGGCCTCTCCGAGGTTGAGGAGATCGTCTTCGACGGATCAGGCAACCTGTGGGCGGCCTCGCCGGAGTCGTCGACCGCATCGGAGTTCACGGCGTCCCAGCTTGCAGGCGCGGGAGGCGCGGTAGCTGCCGCGGTCACCATCTCGGGCGCCGGGACCCAGGACATCGACGGCTTGGCCATGGACCCGAGTGGCGACCTCTGGACAGGCAGCTGTGAGGGAGGCGGGGTTTCCGAGTTCACCCCGGATCAGCTGACCACGAGCGGCTCGCCGACGCCCGCCGTCTTCATCACGACGACCGACTCCGAATTGTGCCCCTACGGCATGCAGTTCGATCACACGGACACGCTCTGGCTCAGCACCACGGACGACCACGTCGACGGGTTGACCGCGTCGCAGCTGGCGGCGTCGGCCACCGGCGTGGCGCCGGCCTATCAGATTTCGGGCGGCTCGACCGGCTTCAACGAGACCGACGGCCTCGCGCTGGCGGATCCGCTGCCGGCGCCGACCAAGGTGACGGCCGCGGCCAACGGCAACGCGGTCACCCTCAGCTGGCAGGCGCCGGTCGCCCCGATGTACGCCACGGACTACATCGTGACCCCCGTCGCCAACGGGGTGGCCCAAACGCCGATCGACACCAACTCGACGGCGACGACCCTGTCGTTCACCGGCAGTTCCAGCGTGGTCTACACGTTCGACGTGAGCGCGGTGGACGTCTTCGGCACGGGACCAGCCGGGATCTCCAATGCCATCGATACCGCGGGCGGTTACTGGGAGACGGCCGCTGACGGCGGGGTCTTCGGGTTCAGCTCGCCCTTCCTCGGCTCCATGGGCGGCCACCATCTCAACCAGCCGATCGTGGGCATGGCGGCGACGCCGAGCGGGAAGGGCTACTGGCTCGTCGCGGCAGACGGTGGGATCTTCAACTATGGCGACGCCGCGTTCTACGGCTCCATGGGCGGGAAGCCGCTGAACCAGCCGATCGTGGGCATGGCGGCGACGCCGAGCGGGAAGGGCTACTGGCTCGTCGCGGCCGACGGCGGGGTCTTCAACTATGGCGACGCCTCGTTCTACGGCTCCACGGGCGGGAAGAAGCTGAACAAGCCGATCGTGGGCATGGCGGCGACGCCGGATGGGAAGGGCTACTGGCTCGTCGCGGCCGACGGCGGCGTGTTCAACGAGGGCGCCGCCGGCTTCCTCGGCTCCATGGGCGGGAAGCCGCTGAACAAGCCGGTCGTCGGCATGGCGGCGGCGAAAGACGGTACGGGCTATTGGCTCGTGGCATCCGACGGCGGCATCTTCACCTTCGGCAGCTCCCCCTTCCTTGGCTCCATGGGCGGGAAGCCGTTGCAGAAGCCGGTCGTCGGCCTGGATGTGACGGCTGACGGCAGCGGGTACTGGGAGGTCGCATCCGACGGCGGCATCTTCAACTTCGGCAGCGCCCCCTTCCTCGGCTCCATGGGCGGCCAGCATCTCAACCAGCCGGTCGTGGGGATGGCTTCGTAGCACCCGGCGCACGCGCCGGGCCTGCCCAGCCGGCCCGTAGGGTGGGCTCCGACCGGAACTGTGGTCCCCCGTTCGGCACGCAGGGCGGACCCGACGAGAGGAGCCGACCATGGCCATCGAAACCATCGCGCTCGGAAACCAGGGCCTCACGGTGTCGCGCCAGGGACTCGGCTGCATGGGGATGTCCGACTTCTACGGGCAGACCGACGACGCCGAGTCCACCGCCACCATCCTGCGGGCGCTGGAGCTCGGCGTGACCTTCTTCGACACGTCCGACATGTACGGGCCGCACACCAACGAGATCCTCCTGGGCAAGGCGCTGGCCGGGCGCCGGGACGAGGCGGTGATCGCCACCAAGTTCGGCATCGTGCGCGACCCGGACGAGCCGACGAAGCGCTCCGTCAACGGCCGGCCCGAGTACGTGCGCCAGGCCTGTGACGGCTCCCTGCAGCGCCTCGGCGTCGACCACATCGACCTCTACTACCAGCACCGGGTCGACCCCGACACGCCGATTGAGGAGACGGTCGGGGCCATGGGCGAGCTCGTGACGGAGGGCAAGGTGCGCTACCTCGGCCTGTCCGAGGCGGCGCCGGCCACCATCCGACGGGCTCAGGCCGCCCACCCGATCTCCGCCCTGCAGACCGAGTACTCGGTCTGGTCGCGCGACCCCGAGGAGGAGATCCTGCCCACGCTGCGCGAGCTCGGCATCGGCTTCGTCCCTTACAGCCCGCTCGGGCGCGGCTTCCTCACCGGCGCGCTGCGCTCGCTCGATGACCTCGACGAGAACGACTTCCGCCGCTACCAGCCCCGTTTCCAGGGCGACAACCTGGCCGACAACGTGGCCATCGTGGAGTTCGTCGACCAGCTGGCCGCGGCCAAGGGCTGCAAGCCCGGGCAGATTGCGCTGGCCTTCGTGCACGCCCTCGGACGCGACGTGGCGCCGATTCCCGGAACCAAGCGCCGCACCTACCTGGAGGAGAACGCAGCTGCACTCGATGTCGAGCTCACCGAGGAAGATCTCGCCCTCCTCGACACCGTCGCTCCCGCCAAGGGCGACCGCTACGCCGACATGTCCCCCCTCAACCGTTAGGGCCGTGACCCGCCGACGGTCGACGGGGGGACGGTCGACTAGTGGAACAGGCTCCCGCCGAGGCGCCGGTGGAACAGGTACGCCCCACCCAACAACGCTCCCGCGCTGAGCGGCAGCACCAGAGCGAACGGCACCTCCGGCGTTCCCACGCCGGGACCGAAGGAGATCGTCTGGGTGCCCGAGGTTGCGCCGTTCTCGGAGTCGCCGCTGTAGGACGCGGTGATGACATCGTCGCTTGCCGTCGCTGCCGGGAAGGTGAACGTACACGTCGACGTGCTGAGCGCAAGATTGAATTCCTGCACGGGCACGCCGGTGCAGCTGCCGTTGAAAAGACCCAGGCTGTCCGTGAAGTCGACCGTCCCCGTGGGGGCGTTGAACCCGTTGTTGGTGGCCAGCTGCAGCATGATGCTCGTCGGCACGCCGGTGGTCCCGACGACCGGGTCGGGGCTGTGGGTCTGGCCCAGAGTCGGCGGGTCGACCGTCCAGAAGAAGGTGGGCACGGGCGGTGGCGCCGCCGATGCCAATCCTGAGAACGCCACCGTGCTCGACCCGGCGGCGCCGGCGATCAGACCCAACCGCGTCGCCATCTTCCGACGGCCTGTGTGCTGCACACGCATCTGTCCCACTCCTCGTTCCTCGTTCCCGCCACAGGTGTTGGCGGCCCACGGCAGGTTGACAAAGGCCGCACGGCAACGCAACACATTTCGCGCAACGGCGAGATGAACTGTTCGCGTGGACTCCGTGTCAGAGATGTGACGTGCCAGCTCGTGCGCCACGTCGGTTGCGACCTGGCGTGGTGCGACGGTGGGCCGCGTGCAGCAACGACCGAGCGTTGTCGCGACGACAACGTGAATGCTCGGCGTCACCCGCGTGTCCAGGACGTGACGCGAGAGGGCCGAGCTCTGGTTGCGCGCCGTCCTCCTCGTCCCGGAACGTCCCCGGGGCGCGGCGGCTCAGGACGTGATCATGCGCCGGGCGCGCCCGAGCGCCCGGCGTGGCGTGGCCTGGGTGCCGGCGACGCTCCACCACGCCCGCTCCAGTGACGCCCCGACCGTGGGGCGGTGCGGCTTCCGGCAGACGTAGGCCAGCAGGTAGCAGTTCTCGATGTCGTCGAAGATGCCGCGCTTGGTGGCCAACTCGGTCGGGTCGAAGACGCCACGGGCGACTGATTCCCCGCCGTAGTTGATGCCCTCGGCGCGCTCGATGACGAAGCCGTTGCCCCGCAACATCGCCGCCATTTCGGCGTGCCGGTACTCGTACTTGTGGTCCGGGTCGATAAAGGCGTCCTGTTGCAACCGGGTCAGGTTGGCATTGGGCGTGTCGAGGGCCAGGACGCCTCCCGGCTTGAGGACGCGCCGCGCCTCGGCCAGCACCTGCTCGGCCTCGTTGCGGGTGATGTGCTCGATGCTCTCCCCGCTGTAGACCATGTCGAACGAGGCCGACGGGTAGCTGCTGAGGTCCGTCATGGAGTGGTAGCGGTAGGCGACGCGCCCGCCGGCGACGTCGACGGTCGTCTGTGTCTGGCCGTCCTGGTACAGCTCATGGCGGTCCTCGCTCGGGAGGTCGACGATGATGATCTCCTCGAAGGCGTAGGGGTAGCCCATGAGGACGAGTGCGCCGTAGGGGACGCCGAGCGCCACACCGCCGATGTCGAGGATGCGGCGCGCCCGCGGCAGGCTGCGGATGAACACGCCCCGGCCGTAGTGCAGCGAAGGCCCGAACTCGGTCATCGGGGCGGAGTGGCTCCACTCAGCCGAGTGGATCAGCCACTCCATCAGCTGGCGCGGGGTCTTGGTGCCCTGATCGAGCTCGGCCACGAAGGGATCATCGGGGGCGGGATCGCGGCCGAAGAGCAAATGGAAGAGC
>DATBAO010000036.1:0-8557 GCA_036271495.1 Acidimicrobiales bacterium | reverse complement strand
TGCCCGCGCTGCTCTCAGGCGTCGATCTCTCCATGGTCAATCTCGAGTCCGCACTGACGGACGGGACCTGCCCGCAACCCCAGTCCAAGCAGTTCGTGTTCTCCGCACCGGCGTCTGCCATCAGCGCGTTGAAGGGCGCCGGGGTCTCCCTCATCACTGAGGCCAACAACCATGGCGAGGACTGCGGGCCGCCGGGGCTGCAGATGGCACTGACGACGCGGGCCCAGACCGGCTACACCATCCTCGGCATCGGGCAGAACGCCGCCCAGGCGTTCGCGCCGTACACGGCCACCATCCACGGCGAGCACATCGCCGTCCTTGCAGCCACCCAGGTCATCGACTCCGACCTGCAGACGGCGTGGACGGCCACCGCCACCCAGCCGGGACTGGCATCGGCGTACGACGTGAACGACCTCGTGGCCGCCGTGGAAGCGGCGCGCAAGACGGCCGACACGGTCATCGTCTACCTCCACTGGGGCACCGAGCTCAATGCGTGTCCCAACTCCCTCCAGGAGCCCCTGGCCCAGGTCCTCGTGCAGGCGGGAGCCGACATCATCGTCGGCACGCATGCGCACGTCCTGCTCGGTGGCGGCTACCTGGGTTCGGCCTACGTCGACTACGGCCTGGGCAACTTCGCCTTCTACGACAACTCGCCACCCGAGAACGCCAGCGGCTCGCTGGTCATCTCGGCCACCGGCCGTCACATCAACCAGGTCACGTGGCGTCCGGCCGTGATCGTCAACGACCTGCCCCAGCCCCTCACCGGTGACGCCGCCACGTCCGCGTTGGCGGCCTGGAACCAGGCCCGGTCGTGCACCAACGTCTCGGCCACCCCCACCGCCGCCGTGGCGTCGGCCCAGACCGAGAGCGCGCCGGCACCGGCCGCCGCCGTCCAGACCCTGTCGGGCGATTCGGGCTGACCCGTCCGGGGGCCACGGCTCGGGTTCCGGACCAGCGCACGGACGGGCGGACAACTAGACAAGGGCCCATGACATCGACGACGGCCTCGGCCGCGACCTTCCACGTGAACGGGGTCGACCTGGCCTGGTCCGAGCGGGGGACCAGTCCCGCCGGCACGCCGACGCTCGTGCTCTGCCACGGCTTCACCGGCTCGTCCCTCGACTTCTCGCTCCAGGTCGACGCGCTGGCGGCCGACCGGCGTGTGGTGACGCTCGACCAGCGGGGGCACGGGCGTTCGACCAGGACCGGCCACCTCGACGGCTACACGATCGAGCAGCTGGCCGAGGACCTCGCCGCGTTCATCGACGCGGTGGGGGAAGGGCCGGTCGACCTCCTGGGCCACTCCATGGGCGGGCGGGTGGTGATGACGCTGGTCCTCTCCCGGCCGGAGCTGGTGCGCTCGCTCATCCTCATGGACACCAGCGCGTGGTCGTTCCTGCCGGCGGACAAGGACGTCCGCGCCATGGTGCACGGGTTCATGGAGGGCTTCGACCCGGCCGGGGGGATGCCGTCCTCGCTCAGCATGGGCGGCCCCGAGGACGCGCTCATCGAAACGCACACGCCGGCCGAGTGGCGCCAGGAGAAGGACGCCGTCTTCGCCGGCATGGACGCGTACGCCGTCAAGGGGCTGGGCGGCGTGTTGATGGGCGACGTCCCGGACGGCGACGTCTCGCTCCGGGCCAAGCTGCCGTCCATCGCCTGTCCCACGACCGTCATCGTCGGCGCCCACGACCACCCCCTGGTCGACCAGGCGCCCGATCTGGCCGGCGAGGTGGCCGACGGCCGGCTGACCGTCATTGCCGGGGCCTACCACTCGCCCCAGCTCACCCATGCCCCCGAGTGGCGGGCGGCGGTCGAGAGCCATCTGGACTGGGCGGCGACCGAGGGGGCGCAGTGACCGACGCCACGGCACCGCAGGCCGAGGATCGCATTGAGCTCGCCGGCACCGACGTCGCCATCCCGCCCCTCGGCGTCGGCACCTGGGCCTGGGGCGACAAGGGGACGTGGGGCATGGGCGGCTACGACCAGTCGCTGACCGAGTCGACCATCCGCCAGGCCTGGGAGGCCAGCATCGCGGCGGGTGTCGTCCTCTTCGACACGGCGGAGGTCTACGGGGGCGGCGAGAGCGAGCGCATCATCGGCCGCCTGCTCGCCGCCGATCCGGCCGTGCGCAACCGGGTCGTCATCGCGACCAAGTTCATGCCGAGCCCGTGGAAGGTGAACGTGCGCGCCGCGCTCCTGTCGGCAGCCCGCGCCTCGCGCGAGCGCCTGGGGATCGACGCCATCGACCTCTACCAGATTCACGGGCCGATCTCGCTGCGCTCCCACGACGCGCTGGCCGAGGCGCTGGCCACCGCGCACGCCGAGGGCATCGTGCGCGCCGTGGGCGTGTCGAACTACTCGGCCAAGGAGACCCGGTCCATCGACGCCGCCCTGCGTACGCGCGGCCTGCGGCTGGCGAGCAACCAGATTGAGCTCTCGCTCCTGCGCGCCATGCCCCTCCGGGTCGGGGTGATCGGCACCTGCCGCGAGCTCGGCGTCGTCCCCCTGGCCTATTCGCCCATCGGGCAGGGTCGCCTGACGGGCAAGTACTCCACCGCCAATCCGCCGCCCCGCGGGCGCACGTTCTCGGCCCACCCGATGGCCGAGGTGGACGCGATCGTCGCGCTGCTGCGCCGCATCGGCGAGGACCACGGGGGTCGCACCCCCAGCCAGGTGGCGCTGGCCTGGCTCATTGCGCAGGGGGCCGTCCCGATACCGGGGGCCAAGAACGCCGAGCAGGCCACGCAGAACGCAGGAGCCCTGGGCTGGCACCTGAGCGCCGAGGAGCTGAACGATCTCAGCCAGGCCGCGCTCTACGGCACCCGGACGATTCAGCAGCGCATTTGGCAACACGGCTGACACCGGCGGTACCGTCTTGAGGTGATCGCCGCCGTGGACTCGGGACTGCCGCCCCTGGGTGGCTCGCAGTTCTTCTCCACCCAGTTCGACTTCGTCCCGGTGGCGATGATCGTGGTGGCGCTCGTGCTCTACCTGTGGGGCGTGCGCCGGAACAACGCATTGCACCCGCGCCATCCGTGGTCCGCTGGCAAGACGGTCGCCTGGGTCGCCGCCCTCGTCACCACCGGGGTGGGCATCTTCAGCTTCGTCGGCGTGTACGACGGCGAGCTGTTCTGGGACCACATGGTGCAGCACCTGATCCTCATCATGGTGGCGGCACCGCTCTTCGCCATCGCGTCCCCCCTGCGGCTGGCCTGGTGCTCCACGTCGGGCACGGCCCACCTCGTCGTCACCGAAGCGCTGCGGTCCCGCGTCGCCACGTTCCTCGGCAACCCCATCGTGGCGTTCATCCTGTACGCCGTCGTCATCCCGATCAGTCACCTGACGGTTTGGTACAACTACACGCTCACCCAGGAGAACGTGCACAACGCGGAGCATCTGGTCTTCCTGCTCGTGGGCTACCTGTTCTGGCGGCAGATCTTCGGGAACGACCCCAACGTGCACCGGCTCCACCCCGCGCTGCAGTTCTTCTACCTCTTCATGGCCATTCCGATCGACACCTTCACCGGGGTGTCGCTGTCAGGCGCCACCCACGAGCTGTTCCCCGCCTACTTCGCCACGCACCGGGCCTGGGGCCCGTCCCTCATCACCGACCTGCACGTCGGGGGCGACATCATGTGGGTCGTCGGCGACACGCTGATGCTGTGGCCGATGATCCCCGTCGCCATTCGCTGGATGCACATGGAGGAGCGCAAGGCGGTGCGGGTCGACCGTGAGCTCGACGAGCAGGCCCTACGCGAGGCCGCCGACGTACCGGATCACCCGCCGAGGTCCATCAACTCGACGCGCACCCCGTCGGGGTCGGTGCAGTAGAGGAACTCCAAAGCGGTCCCGCCCAGGTCGATGCTGGTCCGGCTCGGCTCGACGATCGCCCCACCGAGCTCCACCATCTTTGCCGCCGTCCCGGCCACGTCGCGTACGCGGAACGACAGGTGGGTCAGCCCGAGCTGGTTGACCGCTCGCCGCTCGCGCGGGCCGAAGGGCGCCGGTTCCCGGAAGGACAGGAGCTCAATGGCGGTCGGGCCGCGCCGGATGAACTGCGAGGTGACGTCCACGTCGGGGAACTCCATGAGCCCGGCGAATTCCGAGCCGATGGCATGGGACTCGGCCTTCTCGAAGCCGAGCGCGTCGCAATAGAAGCGCAGTGACCGCTCGAGGTCGCTGACGCAGATGCCGAAGTGCGAGAAAACGGGTTCCTGGGCGTCGTCCACGTGCGTAGTCTGCCCCGTGTGGCCGGGGGACCCGGATCCTTCGTAGGCTCGTTGCCGTGACACCGGAGAAGAAGGACCCCCAGGGCAGCCCCGAACGCCTGACCGACTCGGGCATCGCCATTCAGCCCGTCTACCGCGCGGAGGACCTGGAGGGCTGGGATCCTGCGGCGCAGCTGGGGGAGCCGGGGGCCTACCCGTACACCCGGGGCGTCCACGCCGGGATGTACCGCTCGAAGCTCTGGACCATGCGCCAGTACGCCGGCTTCGGCTCCGCCGAGCAGACGAACCAGCGCTTCAAGTTCCTCCTCGACGCCGGCCAGACGGGGCTGTCGTGCGCCTTCGACCTCCCCACCCAGATGGGCTACGACTCCGACCACGCCCGCGCCGAGGGCGAGGTGGGCAAGGTCGGCGTCGCGATCGACTCGTTGGCCGACATGCGCCTGCTGATGGCCGACCTCCCGATGGACAAGGTCACCACGTCCATGACGATCAACGCCACCGGCGCCATCCTGCTCCTCCTCTACGAACTGGTGGCCGAGGAGCAGGGGGTATCCCCCGAGAAGATCCGCGGCACCATTCAGAACGACATCCTGAAGGAGTACATCGCCCGCGGCACGTACATCTACCCGCCGCGGCCCTCCATGCGCCTCATCGTCGACACGTTCTCCTACTGCGCGGCGAACCTCCCCAGTTGGAACACGATCTCCATTTCGGGCTACCACATCCGTGAGGCCGGCTCGACGGCGGTGCAGGAGATCGCCTTCACGCTGGCCAACGGGATCGCCTACGTCGAGGCGGCGATCGCCGCCGGCATGGACGTCGACGCCTTCGCACCCCGGCTGTCGTTCTTCTGGAACGCGCACAACAACCTCTTCGAGGAGGTGGCGAAGTACCGTGCGGCGCGCCGCATGTGGGCCCGCATCATGACCGAGCGCTTCGGCGCCAAGGACGAGCGCTCCAAGATGCTGCGCTTCCACACCCAGACCGGTGGGTCGACGCTGACCGCCCAGCAGCCCGAGAACAACATCGTCCGGGTGACGGTGCAGAGCATGGCCGCCGCGCTCGGAGGCACGCAGAGCCTGCACACGAACGGCTTCGACGAGGCGCTCGGGCTGCCCACGACGCGGGCCGCCAAAATCGCCCTGCGCACCCAGCAGATCGTCGGCTTCGAGTCGGGCGTCGCCGACACGGTCGACCCCCTGGCCGGCTCCTACTTCGTGGAGTCGCTCACCGACGAGGTGGAGCAGGCGGCCAACGCCTACCTGGAGCGGATCGAGCAGCTGGGCGGCGCGGTGGCCGCCATTGAGGCGCGGTTCATGCAGGAGGAGATCGAGGCGGCGGCGTACAGCTTCGCCAAGTCCGTCGACGACGGTGAGAAGGTCGTCGTCGGCGTGAACCGCTTCACCGACCCTGCGGGGGATCCCACCGAGGTCTTCCCGATCGACGTGAAGCTCCAGCAGATTCAGATCGACCGCACGCGCTCGGTGCGGGCCGAGCGGGACCAGGCCGCGGTGGACCGGGCACTGGCCGACGTCGCCGAGACGGCCAAGGGCGACGGCAACCTGCTCGTCCCCATGAAGTCGGCCCTGCAGCAGATGGCGACCCTGGGCGAGGTGTCCGACGTCCTGCGCGCCGAGTTCGGCGTCTACCAACCCGGCGGCTGATCAGCCGTCCAGCAGGTCGGGGTCGCCTCGCCGTTCCTTGCGGCCGCGCCCGGGGAACTTCCCGAGGAGCCAGTAGCCGCGCCGCTGCCGTACGGCGCTGCGCCGGAACGGGTCATCGGGCTCCAGGTGCTCGATGGCGCCGGCCACGACCTTGTCGAACATGGCGGATGCCTCCTTCGAGCGCTTGAGCGCCACCAGTTCCGTGGCGATGGCCCACTGCTGGTACAGGATCGTGCGCTGGTCGCCGCCCGTCCGCTCCAGGCCGGCGAGGGCCTGGGTGAACAGGTCGAGCGCCAGCTCGTGATTGCCCAGGTGCCGGTGCGTCTGGGCCAGGTCGATCTCTTCCCGGAAGGTCTCGGGGTCATCGGGCCCGCGCACGCGCCGGACCGAGTCGAGCACGCGCACCCTGAGCGGGAACTCGTCGCCGTACCGGCGCAGCTTGCGCAGCGTGATGGCCAGGTTCACCGCCGTCTGCCTGGAGAGCTCGCTGTCGATGCCGTCGTCACGGTCCGACGATGCGAGGACATGCTCCCAGAGCCGCCGGGCCGCCTCGTGCTCGCCCAGCCGGTCGAGGACGATGGCCAGGTTGAACTCGGTCCAGCGCACCCGGGCCTCGTCCACGTCGGGCGACCGTGTCAGCAGGGACAGCGAGGCCGTCAGCTCACGCTCCGCCGCACGCAGCTCGCCGGCATCGCGCAGGGCCCGGCCCAGGTGCACCATGGCGTCGCTCGTCGCCGGGTCAGAGTCCCCGTACAGCTCCTGGCGGGCGTCGAGGAGCAGCCGGGCCTCCTCCAACTCACGCGCCTGCTGCTCGTCCATGCGCGCCCGACGTTATCGGCCGGGATGGCGGCAGCGTCGACCCCGGGAGGGTGGTTCAGGCGACGGCGCGCTGGATGTCGTGGAGGGAGACCTCGGCGGTGCGCGCGCTGTTGCACTCGACGCACGCCTGCGTGTGGATGGCGGACCGCACCAGGCGGGTCCGCTCCTCGTTCAAGAAGACGGTGAAGTTCCTGCCTTGTGGGTCGATCTCGAGCTCCCAGTAGGGCCGCCACTCGGTGGAGATGCGGCGCTGCCCGACGGCGATGCCCCGCAGGATGCGACAGAACCGCAACTGCCGGGCATCGAAGATCCATGTGCTGTGGCAGGACTCCAACGTGATGAGGTTCATGAGACGATCATGGCCGCCGTCCCTCAACGGGAACTCGGAGACACCTGGTCGAGGGCTTGGAATCTGATTGCGATGTGGTGACGCTTGGTTGACGACCAGGCGCCGGTCGCCTGCTCAGGCGGTGACGACGGCCTCAAAGTGCTCCACCAAGGGGAAGGGGTCGTAGAAGTGGTGCAGGGCGGCGCGCCATTCCTCATAGGCCGGCGAGCCCCGGAACCCTTCCGTGTGGTCCTCCAGGCGCTCCCACGCCACGAGGAGCAGGAAGCAGCTGGGCCGCTCCACGCAGCGCTCGACCCGCAGGGAGACAAAGCCCGGGCTGCCGGCGATGTGGGCCTTCGCCGACTCCATCGCCCGCAGGAAGGCGTCCTCCTGACCGGGAATGACGTCGAGCAGCGCGTGCTCGGTGATCACGCGCCGAGGAGGCGGGCCCGCAGGTCCGTGTCCATGGCGGCGTCGATGGCCGTCCAGGCCAGGGCGATGGCGCCGTCGCGCACTGCCGCGTCCGCCGACGGGGTGATGCAGGCGGCGGTGAACTCGCGTTGGTGGTTCACCGCGCCGTGCGTCTCAATGCCGATCAGCGGGTGAATCGTCGGGACGGCCAGCGAGACGTTGGCCATGTCCGTCGACAACGTGGGCGGCGGGGTCCCTGCGTCGTCGGCATCGAAGTGCCGGCCGAGCGCCTCGGCGTTGGCCCGGTAGGCCCCGAGCAGGGTGGGGTCGGGCTCCATGTGCGAGTAGATGGGGGCCAGCTCCTCGTAGTCCAGCGAGCAACCCGAGGCGAGGGCGCCCGCTTCGAAGCAGGCGTCGATGCGGGGCCGCAGGGCGGCGAGCCCCTCGGCCGTGCGCGAGCGGACCATGTACCGGGCCGTCACGGAGGCGGGGATGACGTTGGCGGCGGAAGAGCTCTTGGTGACGACGCCGTGCACCTGGTCCCCCGGTGGGAGTTGTTGGCGCAGGAGCCCGATCGCCACCTGCGCGATCGTCAGCGCGTCCTGTGCGTTGACCCCTTCCCAGGGTGCCGCCGACGCGTGGGCCTCGCGCCCGCCGAAGTGGACGTCGTAGTGCGCCACCGCCAGGCAGGTCGCGGTGAGACGCTCCGTCGGCCAGGGGTGCACCATCATGGCGGCGTGGACGCCGGTGAAGGCGCCCCGCTCGAGCATCAGCACCTTCCCGCCCCCGCCCTCCTCGGCCGGGGTGCCCAGGACGCGGACGCTGAGCCCGAGCTCGTCGGCCACCGCAGCCAGCGCCAGGCCGGCGCCCACCGCGGTAGCGGCGATGATGTTGTGCCCGCAGGCGTGGCCGACGTCGGGCAGGGCGTCGTACTCGGCGCACAGGGCCACGACCAGGTCGCCGTCACCGACGCGGGATTCGAGCGCCGTCGGCAGGTCGTAGACGCCCTCGTGCACCGAGAGCCCGCCCTCCCGGAGCGTCTCGGCCACAGCATGGGCCGAGGAGGTCTCGTTGAAGCACAGCTCGGGCGTGGCGTGGACCGA